>JBOFQC010000239.1:0-2114 GCA_051660725.1 Thermoguttaceae bacterium | reverse complement strand
GGTCTTGGAATCATCAAAAAATCGTACCATGAAAAAAACAGGCAAATCAAAATTTGGTGTAAAAACTCGGCAGCTTAAGTTTGAAACGATGGAGGAGCGGCTTGCTCTTTCAGTTTCACCACTTTGGGGAAGTATCGCTGCTGAAAATACGTTTCTTGCTCCACTGCAGGAAATGGGTACGTTTGTTCCTGCTGATACAACCGGTTGTGTTCAATCTGGCAGTGATACTTTCGGCGAAAATACGCAATGCGTGAAACAACAAGCATCCAAAGTGAACGTGAAAACGATTCAAGAAGGTGCCGTTTCTCCAAACGGGCAAATTCAACAGAGCATAATTTTCGAGTTTGAGCGAACGATTGATGTCGACCGTCTTGACGATTTGAGCCAACCGCTTACGATTGAATATGAAATGTGGTGCTCGCAATCAATCAAAACGGACTACTACGATAAAATTGCAGACCAAGTAGAGAAGCCTATTTCCATCACATTTCAGCCGGGCGAAACAAAAGTTCAGGTGGAATTTTCCGGGTTCGGGTACAACGAATATAAAAGCCGAACATCGCTTGGGGTCGCTATTTTAGGAATCACCGGTTACGATCCAGAAGTTATCTCGGAAAAACCTTACGCCCATTCTTTGATTTCTCTCGTCGATAATCCGGGCGAGCAGAGCATTCCCAAAGTCAGCGTAAAAGTGCTTCCTGAACTCACGTACAACGAAAAAATCGTTTTTGAGTTTGAACGAACCGTCGATCCAAATAATCCCCATGCGATTGATGAACCGCTGGAAATTTCGTACATGGATAATTTCGGCTGGTATTCAACCTTCGGTGGTTTTCGCGGAAAAGGCATGACGCTGGAGGGGCGATTTTCAAAGACACTCGTCTTCCAGCCGGGACAAACGAAAATCGTGTTGGAATTTGCGAAACTTGCCCCTGATAGATGGATGTCAATTTCTGTCGGCCTGCCGATTGGTAACAAGCCCAACCGCTACTTTGAGCTTGACGCAAATGGATACCTTTTACCGCCGCAAATTAATACGCTGCCCGATTATATTGTCGAACAGGGGTTAGCCGAAGTGGATTTTGAACATCCGTGTTCATGTGATGGCACGGCACCGGTTATCAATGTCATGCCGATCCAAGATATTATTACGGATTCGAATGGGGAAATTGTACAAAATGGTGTTCTTGAATTCGAAAGAGTATTGGACCCATCAAACCCCGAAGCAGTGGATGAACCATTGACGTTTAATTTTAAGATAGAAAGTTTTTTCAATTTTGTGACCTACGGCAGAGATGAGCTTTTGGGTAACTTTAGCATACAGTTTCGCCCCGGTGAAACAAAGGTCCGATTCGAGTTAGACGCTGCGGTGCTACAGAATTTGAACCTTGTTGGTGCTCAAGAAATGGTTTGCGTTTTGGAAACTCCGGGAGTTGGTGCCGGCTTTGATTCACCGCACTATCACGTTTTAACCCGCTTTGCGAAGTTGAATATTTTTGAAGCAAAAACTCCAGACGGGGTGGACCAAGTTGATATCAATGAAACGCCAACAATTATCGAGACGGCCCCGGATTACACCGATTCCGATCCAGCAGAAGATGAACAGGTAGAAATAGAAACGTTTGAAGTTTCAACAGAACCCACCTCGAACAGTCCGATTATAAACAGAGAAGACAACTCTGAAGAGGCTGAAATCATTGACGTTGACAGTTCGAATAATCTTATTCGAGTTTCTCATAATCTACAAAATACAGGACCGTACACGGCTTTGTTCGCCGATAAGTCCGCGGAAAAGATGTGGTCGCGGCAGATGCTGGACTTGGATCAATCGCGTGAATTGGGACAAGGGCGTCAAACCGTGTTCATCTCGGAATTGATCTGGTCGGACGACGAGCTATTCGATAAAGAACGGTTCGAGTTTGCCACTCCGCTGGAAGAAACGGAAACCCAATTTATGAAAGAGTTTTTCGAAGACCAACTATTGCCGCTAGTGCTTTGTTAATCTATAAACTTAGGATACAGTGATTCGAGTTTTGTCCTTGCGTTATCTACCGTGAAGTGCCACTTGACACCCTTTTGATTTGCATTACGTCCGTTGGCCCAGGCATTCACCG
>JBOFQC010000238.1:0-2126 GCA_051660725.1 Thermoguttaceae bacterium | reverse complement strand
GAACTGTTCCCGGACGACAACCAGAAGTACACGATTACCGCCGAGGTTATCGACCAGTCGCGTCGCACAATTGTCGGAAATGGCACCGTTTTGGTTTCAAAAGAACCGTTCAAGGTTTACACGTGGGTTGACCGCGGATATTACGAACCGAACCAGCAGATAAACTCGTTTGTTCAGGCTCGACGAATGGACGGCAAGCCGGTTTCGGGTGACGCCGCCGTTAAAATCTACAAGATCAAATACGGCAGTGACGAAGAAAATACGCCAACCGAAACCGAAGTTTTCTCCACAAACGTAAAATTAAACGAAGAAGGGAGTGGCAAAACCACGTTTAACGCCGCCGAGCCGGGCCAATACCGCATCTCGTATGTAGTGACGGCAAGTACCGGAACCGCTGCCGCTGATACCAAGCAGGAAATCCCGCCGCAGGAAGGTGGTTACATCCTTTGCGTGTACGGTCCGAAACAGTCTGGTAGCGGTTCATTCGAATTCAACCAACTGGAACTCATGCCGAACAAGCAGGAGTACGCACCCGGTGAAGAAGTGCAGTTGCGGATCAACACAAACCGCCCCGGTTCAACTGTTTTGCTGTTTTTGAGACCGACGAATGGTGTCTATTTGGCACCACAAATCTTGCGACTTGAAGGAAAAAGCACCGAAGTGAAAATCCCCGTTGCGATTAAAGATATGCCGAACTTCTTTGTTGAAGCGGTAACGGTGTCAAACGGCCAGACCTACACCGAATCAAAAGAAATCGTCGTTCCGCCGGAAAAGCGGATTTTAAATGTCGAGGTGAGACCTTCATCCAAAACATACAGGCCGGGCGAAAAAGCGAAAGCCGAACTCGTCGTAACCGACCTGGAAGGCAAGCCGGTTGTAGGATCAACTGTTGTAAGCATTTACGACAAATCAGTCGAATACATTTCTGGCGGTTCGAACGTCGGCGACATCAAGGACTTTTTCTGGAAGTGGCGGCGTCAATATTACCCGAACACTTTGAATAACCTCGAGAGATACTCCGGCAACATAACGCCGCCGAATCAGCAGGCGATGCAGTACCTTGGCATTTTCGGTTTCTCCGTTGCCGATGAATTAGGTTCTGAATCTGGTTTTCAACCAATAAGCGGAAAGGCGCAATTTTTCGGTGGGGATAGACCGTTATCAAGAAAATCCAGCGGCATGGGTATGATGGGTGGCGGCATGGGCGGCGGTATGATGGCACCAATGGCTGCAATGGACTTATCAGGTGAAATGAGTGACATGAAAATGGAGTCAAACAGTAGTGTTGTTGACCTTCGCGCTCCCGGCGTATACAATGCTGACATGTCGGTCCCGCTCCCGCAAGGGAAACCGGAAACAGGCGGACTTGTCGAAGCCACGATTCGTAAAAACTTCGCTGACACCGCTCTTTGGGTCGGTGCTTTGGAGACGAACTGTAACGGAATCGCGACAATTGAGTTGGACATGCCGGAAAATCTCACGACCTGGAAGATTAACGTCTGGTCAATGAGTCCCGGCACCCGTGTCGGATACGGCTCGGCGGAAGTCATTACCCGGAAAGACCTTATAATCCGGATGCAGACGCCGCGATTCCTCGTGCAGAAAGATAAGAGTTACCTGACGGCAATTGTTCACAACTATTTGTCAACTGATAAGAACGTCAAGGTGTCACTTGAACTTGAAGGAAAGGAACTCGCGCCAAACGCTGATACCCAACTCGTCAAAGACGTGAAAGTTCCGGCAGGCGGCGAAGCCCGAGTCGACTGGCTCGTTGATGCCGTGCAACCCGGTGACGCCACGATTCTGATGAAAGCACTCACAGACGAGGAATCCGACGCTATTCAGAACAAGATTCCGGTTTACGTTCACGGTATGTTGAAGCAGGAAGCGTGGAGCGGTTGGATGAAACCGTCCGTGACTGAAGATTCCGTCAAGATAAATGTTCCGGCTGAGCGCAGACCGGAAGAAACCCGGCTGACCGTTCGGTTCTCGCCGACACTTGCCGGTGCCATGATTGACGCCTTGCCGTACTTGGTCGATTATCCTTACGGCTGTACGGAACAGACTTTGAACCGGTTTTTACCGACTGTAATTACGCAGAAAGTACTTATTGACACCGGTGTCAA
>JBOFQC010000237.1:0-2471 GCA_051660725.1 Thermoguttaceae bacterium | reverse complement strand
AGCAGGTTCCGGTTCAGGTTTACTAAAACCGCCTCCGCCGCCTCCACCGGAAAGAAGCCGTTCTATTTCACTCTGGTCTAAAATGTTGTCGTCTGGCATCGGAATCCGTTCCTAATTTACTTGTACTCTGAAATCCGTGTTGATTACTTGCTTTACATACGGTTCTTGTAGTAACTTATTTACATCCACTTGGATACGTCGTTGTATCCTCGAAACCTTTGGGTCGTCTAATAAATCTTCTTTGCTCGAAGTTCGCAACACTTCCAATATCACTGCTGTGATTCTATTCTTGGTTTTTGTTAGAATATCGTTGAATTTCTTTTCGTCCTTTTTATTTACCATGAAAACGAATTTTGCGTTTACGCGACACGTCGTATCACCGCTCTGCGAAGTAACGTCGCACACAATTGGGTCCGGCAACGGAACTTCAACTGTTTCGCCCGGCTCTGGCGTTTCATTTACATCAGGGTCGTAATTCGGAACGATTTCTTGGTTTTTAATATTATTTTTTATGTCGTTTTCAACAACTTCCGCCGTTTGCTTCGACTTCGGCATGATCCAAGCGAAAAAAATAAGCTCAAACAATATCAGCACTCCTAATGCCAAGGCGATAATCATACGCGACCGCCCCTGTACCGGCTGGACCTGCGGTACTTCTGGTACATCGTCTGGATCAATTTTTGCTGCGGGTGCCATTATTAGATTAGATTTTTCTTTATGCTAATACTCTATTTTAAATTGTCCTTAAATTATACAATACCTAAAGTATAGGTCCTTTTTCGAAACATTGGAACAGGAAATTCGTAATTTTTGGCAATATTTCTGCAAATTGCCTATTTTTTCAATCTGTCAAACGGACAATCTGATATGACGAGACGAATAAGCTGCCATGACGAAAAATGAATAAGCGGGTACGACAAAAAAATCACGCCCCAATTCGTAATAACGGAATAATTTCATCTGTACCAAAATAATCTTTCAGTGGGTATAATAGACCTAATAATCGGATTACTCGAAATCAGATTTTTATTTTCAGAAATCACTTGTCAAAAGGAAAATATTACCTGATTTGCCTATGTTTTCTCTTCTTCGCTAAAAAAGTCAAAAAATTCAAAAAATTATTAAAGAACTTGGAAACTTTATCGTCCGACCTCTCGACATTTGTGCGTAAATCGTTTTATACTTAGTAGTGAGTTAAGAGTCGCAGGTTTAGGACCAGCGGCTAAACATAATCGACAAATTAAATTTGGCTGTGTGCTACTGTAATAGTCACGCACGGTAAAAGTTTCAACTTTGTTAGTGTATTTCCCTAAAATTACCATTTATTTTTATGGCTTCGCATCCACATTTCTTTACACAAATAGACGTTTCAACCGATTCATCAGAGTTAGACCAACCTTCAAGCCGCGAACTGTTGGGCGAAATGTGCGGAATAATGCGGGATATGCTCGCAGCACAGGATCGGCAAAACGAATTAATCGAGGAACTGGTCGGACAGATTTCACTATCACATCGGCAACGAATGTACGAACTTTCAGCGTGGAAGAAATCCAACCCGGAGTTGGCGCAGTACTGCAAATCTGCTGCCGACAAATTAGGTAAGGTGCAAACGGACATGCTCTCCACTATTACAGGCGAAGTGGAAGACGGTTACGAAACCTTCCTTGACAGCGAATACGCACTCGGTGATTTTGTGGAACGGTTTGGTCCGCGTTTTGCTCATTTAAACGGGTTGTTGCAGGTTCTCGCACAGCTGGGAAATGCGCCTGATTATGTTCCTGTGCGTGCTGCCACGTCAAAGTGAATTCACCAGTATATATGGAAGCCCGTTCGATCAACCGTACATTTCTTGAATCGAGCTTAGAGCTTAAATGCCTCTTCTTCTTTGGCGTTGCGCTAACGGTTGTTATTTCTGTCAGTTTTTACTTGTATTTCCGTGTCACCGAGGATCAAATCAAGGCCCAGAATCCTCGGACCGCAAATCTCCTGGTCGAACAGGAGATGATGCTCAAACATCTGAAATTGCAAAACTCGCCTGGTGAGAGCGCCGACAAAAGTATGGCTTTGACGCCTGCTGAACATGAAAGGGCAGGAAACGAATCATACGCCGACGACTTCAGTAATATTATCGGTCACATATTGAATTGTTTGAGACAGGAAGAGTTTCAAAGCAATGTGATCCGTTCTCCGAATTACAGGAATTATTTTGTTTCAGACACGTCAAATGCGTCGAAGCCTAAAAATGATTTCGAAAAAGAACTTCTGGACCGATTTATCAAAACGCCAATTGGAAAGTCGGATTTACCGAATGAACGGGACTACATCGACACAATTGGGCCAAATGGCGAGTACCATTATTACAGGCCGGTTCGTGTTAATGTCAAATCATGTACCACTTGCCACGTAAAAGAAGACAACGACCCAGTAAACGGAGACCTTATCGCAATTGTTCACGTTGTCATACCCAAGCC
>JBOFQC010000236.1:0-1818 GCA_051660725.1 Thermoguttaceae bacterium | reverse complement strand
AACGCCTTCCTCGAAAGCGGCGACTTTTCGTTTGTTGCAACGATGACCTGCCTATCGTAAATCGGCGAAAAACCGTTGCATTGATTTAACTCGTACTCTTCTATACGACTGATTGCCGAAAGAACGCTCTCAATTTCTTGAGCCGACTTCAAAAGAATTAGATTACAATCGGATTCTTCGATACTTGCCGGAAATTCAAGGCGTTCGTTATCTCTAATCGCAGCACACGTTTCGACGATTCTGCCGGAATTACGACGAATTTCTGTAAGTTTTCCGCATGGAATTCCAGCGGAAATCATGTCCCGTAGCGGGGCCCCCTTGCCCATAGGTCCCAACTTAAGCGATTTGGAGCGGTAAAACACGGCATTTTTCATCGAAATTTCTATTGAAAAAAAGGACTCGATTTCGTATCGTTTGTGAAATCCAATCAAAATTTTGCATTCAACACGAAAGGAGTCCCAATGAAAAAATTTACCGAAAGAGCCAACCGTTTGCAAGACCTGTTCGGAAGTATTTCCCAAAAAACTGCTGACGATTTTGGGCTGTTTTTGCGTAACAGAAAAATATCCGCTATGGATTTCGTTACAGTTAATGTTTTTGCTTGGCTCGAAAACAAAAATGCGACCAATGAAACGTTCATAAACATGTACGAAAAATTTGGAATTAGCATTACCGAACAGGCTATTTCTAAACGCTTTAACGAAAATTCAGTCCTGTTCTTTCACTCGCTGGTATCGCACTCACTCAAAACTTTGGTCAATCAAAACAAGGAGGCGATTCCGCTGCTGGACCGATTTACAGGAGGCGTGTATATCGATGACTGCTCGACAGTTAAGATGCCTCTTGATTTGGCTGAATTGCTGCCCGGCTGCGGCGGAGGCAAAGACCCTAAAGATACGGCAGCCGCTATTAAAACCTTTTGTAGATTCGAGATAACATCAGGAAATTATGCTCAATTGCTGTTCGGTGCCGGAAAAACGTCAGACCATACTTTGGAAAATGAAGCCGATATATTGCCTCGTAACTCCTTACACTTAGCAGACATGGGATTTTTTTGCATCAAACGCTTTGAGGACGAAACAAAAATCGGTGCGTATTTTATCTCACGAATTCCAGCCGGAAAAACGATTGGACTTGGCAAAGATAAAATGTCAATAACTTCATACCTTAAAGGAATTACAGCGAATATTGTAGACGAAGAAATGCACATCTGCGGCAGCCAAACGAAATTCAGATTTATAGCAATCCGAGTACCTGAAAAGGTTTCACAACAGCGAATAAACAGAGCGAAAAAAGATAACGGAAAGAAAGGCGGTGCAATAAGTTGCGAGCAAGTAGGGATGAGCAAATGGACGGTTTTTATAACGAACATCCCAAAAGAAAAGTGCAGCGTAGATGAGATAAGTGCTTTGTACAGAGTACGTTGGCAAATAGAATTGGTGTTTAAGTTGTGGAAGAGTGAATGCGGATTATCGGAGTCACACGGACGGAGCGGCTATCGCCGATTGTGTGAATTTTTTGCAAAACTGCTGGGCATAATAGTCGTAAACTGGCTTTCATTAAGCCGTTGCGGAATGTTAGGTGGCGTAAGTGCAACAAGATTATGGCGTTGCGTGAAGCGTAATATCGAGCCTATTGTGATGGCGATAATGGAACAGGACGTTAAAAAGTTATCGGCATCGTTAAAAAATCTGGCGGAGAAACTAGAGAAAATCCCACGTCAAAAGCGTCGCAAAAGGCGGCCGTCAACGCGGGAAACCCTGCAAAATACGGGTCCAAACCCTTAAGTTGGGGCCTATGGGCGTTGACCGACCAACA
>JBOFQC010000235.1:0-11779 GCA_051660725.1 Thermoguttaceae bacterium | reverse complement strand
ACCGGGCAGCGGGTAATCGACCAGTCGTGCAGGAAAACCAATTCGACATTTTCCAGGTCGGTCCAATTTTTCAGATCCCCTTCGTTGTATATGAAGTTTGTGCGTCTGTCTTCGCCGGACTTTTCGATGCGGAAGTAATCGCTGTTCGGATGTCTTGCCCGGGTCGCTCTTTTATCGTTTACGTAAAGATCATGAAAATCCCATTTTACGTCTTTCGCTTCCGGCACGTCAGCGACAACGAGATTTTTGACGTTTGTCGACATACCGTTTACTTTGCCGTTTACAGGTTTCCAGCCGGTTATTTTTTTCCCTCCGGAAATAGTCGATTCCCCGTCTGTTTTAACTTGATTTCCATAAATGGATAACTTCGTGGCTTTGTCTGCCGGAATAATAATCGGTTTGTCTATTTCGTAAGAACCAATTGCAAGAGTGATAATTTTTGAAGATTCGCCTGCTTTAAGTGAATCAACTGCTTTTTGAATCGTTAAAAACGGCTTTTCTTGTGTGCCCGAGTTAGCGTCGTTCCCATCTGGTGAAACGTAAAGCTTTTGCTCAGCAAACAACTGCATGCAGAATGCCGCTGTAAAAATCAGGACGAAAAACGGAATAAGTACTCTTTTCATGTTAATTCCTTTCGTGGTGTCAATATCCTTGGGTAAAGTGAAGTTTACGGATTTTCGTACTACGTCAACAAGATAAAATTTACGGGTTTTGAAACGCCGTTCTAAAATCAGCGGTTAAACACAAGTGACAAATTTACATTTGGCAGCTAAGTTCCAGATTATATGAGAATCAGGTTTCACATCAGTAATATTACCAAAAGACCAAACCGTATGCAATGATTTTTCGTAAATCATTGATACTGCAGCTGTGCGTGTATATGAATTTGTTCGTCCTATACCAGGCTTCGGCATAAACGGCGTTTTCCTCTTTTGACGATTATATTAGTAGTATATGCCTAAGAATTATTACGAGAAATTTTACAGGACATTGCCGATTCTCAATAACTACGACGAATTTTTACACAAACCTTTTCACGGTTGGGCATAATAGCTAATATACTCAGTTTGGCTTTGTCACCCTCTCGAAAATTTTGAGCTGGATCGGCAAGGCAAAACACGCGATTACTCGACTTTTGCGTCTCCACTCCACTTCCTCTGGAAATTACCAAGAAGCAAATTTCTCGAAAGCGTCAGTGAAATACGTAAACTGTTATAGTCGTATAGATAATAATTGTTGTTTGCAATATATGGACATGGTGAAATAAGATGTTTTTTTCGCATCGGGTGGCAGTATATGTTCTTGTATCTCTTTTGATTTGCGCTGTATTTTCGAAAGGATTAACACAAGCAACGGCACAAGAAGAATCAGAAAGTTCAGTAAAATCATCACATGACGAAACAGAATATCGTCACACACTTCTTCTGGAGTCTGCCAGAAATGCGAAAAGTTTAGGGGAGATTCCACGCACAATTGAGCTTTACCAAAAACTAATTGCCGAATTCCCTGACAGTAAACCCGATTTTCAGGAATACTTAGGGGTTCTAATGCAACTTGGCAAATTGCGTGACGCTGCCGATGTAATCGAAAAAGAACTTAAAAAGGACGCCCAAAATCTTGAGTTACTCCGTCTTATGACAGATGTACAAGAAGGGCTCCGAAACTTCGATAACGCTGAATATTACTCGCTCCGAATTTTACGAATCTCTCCGCAAGATATCGAAACGCAAATAAAATTGGCCAGGTTGTTCGTCCAAAAAAAACAATGGGCCAAAGCGGAAAAAATTCTTGCAAAGATTCCACTTCAGAAAATCAACCAACTGTCACAATCCGCTGTTATTAATATTGCCGAGGTTTTATTATCTCTGGGACGCGACAATGAAGCGGCAAAGTTTTTATTGCCAATTCTTGATTCTGCGAATCTTACTGATGACTGGAACTCTCGTCACGCTTTAATTCTGGGGATTTGCTATTACGCAAAATATGGCAACGAAACCAAAATAAAAGAGTACATTCAGAAACTCGATAAAATCGACAAAAGCGAGTCGGATTTCCTCGCCAGAATGATATTCGTGAACGCTTTGGCAGAAAACCAATTATTTTCACTTGCCGTAAATCAAGCGGAACAATTGGTGTCGCGACTGCCCAATAATCCAGAGTGCTTGCTTCTCTTGGCAAGACTTGATATTCAAACGGACAAAGTCGATTCGGCAGCTAAAAATATTTTTCTTGCTGAACAGATTATTTCGACGCAATCTTTCACTGATAAACGGCAGAAAGATTCGTTGAATCGGTTGGTTTATCTGACGAGAGTAATGCTCCACGAGAAAAATAATGAGTACTATTTAGCACGTCGCCTGTTAAATATAAATAACTCAGGTTATTCAACTTACGCCTATTTATCAAATTGGAAAATACTTGCCGACACATACGCCGGTACTGGCGAAAACGTTAAAGCAGAACAGATTTACAGACACGTTATTACAGAATCAAAGTCGGCTGTTTCGGATCTAAATCAGGCCGAAATTTCCCAAGATATTTCACGTATTTACACAGACGCAATACTTGCTTCAATAAGCTTATTGGAGGTGATATCAAAACAGTATAAGACAAACGAGTTATCGGAAAATTATCATTGGATTTGCGCAAGTTTCCCTGAACTGCCAAAAGCGTTGCTTAATGATATTACATTATGTTACGCACGGGAGATGATTCGACACTACAAGAATGACGTTGTGACACCGCTTCTACACGAATTGGTTCAACAGTCAACGTGTCTGGCATATCAAAAAGCTGAGGTTCTTTCGCTGCTTGGTGATTGCGCAATTTACAGTAACGACTTTAATTCGGCAATGTCGCTTTACGAAGAATCACTTCGAGCAAGCGAGCAAGGTAATAGTTCGGCAATTTACGGGATTTTAACCGTTCTCAAGAAACAAAACCGCGTAAATCGTGAACAGCACACCGAAGAAATTCAAGCGGTATTAGCACAAAAAATCGCAGCTCAAACACGTCCTATATCGGTTATTGTGGATATGTATTATCGGGCAATTAAAGACGGTGATAAACAATTGGCTGTCCAGATACTTGATTCCGTATACGTTTTATCTGATTTTCGAGCGGCTGAGTATCCGCAGTACCTTGCTGCACTTGGGAATTGGCATTTAACGGCTGGTTTGACACCGGATTCAAAAACGCAAGCAATTGAAATTTTCAAGCAACTTACGCAACAGTCTCCCGACAACGTGATGTTCCGTAAGTCTTTATCTGATGCTTATGCGTCAGCTAAATGCTTTACACCGGCTCTCGAAATACAACGCCAACTTTTGGCCGAAGACCCGTATAACATTGAATACGATTTGTCGGAGATTCGTATGAAAGCCGCACAAATTGGTAATTTCCAATGTGATACGCTTTACAACGATGCAATATGCAAGCGGCAAAATTACGTCATTGATTTACCGGAACTTGCTTTTTTACATGACGAATTCAAGCAGCGTGAAATACAAATTCTCGCCCTTGAACGTGAAGCACGGCTGAACCAAGTTAACCGGCCAGAGTCGAGTAACCAGCTTTACAAGCAGGAACTCCGTTTGCGTCCAGTTGACACCGCGATTATTTCGCAAATTGCCGCAAACAATGATTCATTACAGCGAACTTCTGACGCATGTTATCGGTATAATCAGGTTTTGCGTACCAATCCTTTCAGTCAGGAAGCAAAATGTTCGTTAAATGCAGACGCGTGGCGATTACAACCGAGCATTTCCAGCAAGTACGAATTTATCAGAAAATACGGGCGTGACGGCTTAGCTGATATCCGTGAACACAGGGTTCCGACCACATTTAACGTTTACGGAAATAATGTAGATGAATTTTTCGGAATCGGTTACTCTTGGAGTAAAGTTGATGCCCGCGATTCAGATTACGACGTTACTGGAAATGCTTTTCTTCTTTCGTACCAAAAATGGCTGGGTAAAACGAAAGATTGGAAATTTTTCGGTGACATGCAGTTGACCAGTTACGACCACTACATTGCGACTAGGCCGACTGGAGAATTTGGATTTCTGAACAACTGGGGCAATGACCGGACATTTGGAATAAAAGCCAGATTGGATCAGGTTCTGGAAAATTCCGGCACAATTGAACAGGATATTTACCGCTACGGTTTTTCATTATTCGGTGAATTGAAGCCAACCATTAGGTGGAAGACATACGGTTCCGTTGATTATCTGCGTTACAGTGACGACAACGACTTGTTCCAGATCAATTTGGAAAATACTTATACCGTACTAAGTGGTCGGAAACACAGATTTGACGTGCTTGGAGCGTGGCAGTATCAGGATTTCAGTGAATCGGTAACAGCAGCAGGGCCAAATATTTTGACGATGAAACATCCGTATTTTGCACCGGCTGGATACAGTTTCTTTGATATCGGATGCAGGTGGGAATGGCAAATTTCCAAGCATCCTTATAATGGAATTCAGGAAAAGAACCTATTTATGGAATACCGGCACCGGTTCGACACTCGTAGCACTCAATATGAGGTTGTTCGAGTCGGATACAACTGGGAAACACGACGAAATTTTCGTTTGGAGGGGGCACTTCAATGTATCGCTTCAAAACCGTATGATGAGTATGGGCTCACATTTGGGGGAACGTGGCGTTTCTAAATTGTGGTAGAAGTTTTGGTTAGCCACGGAACCTTTTTTCCGTGGAACAACGCCGAAAGGTATTTGGTAGCAGATACTTCGGCGGCTAACTTTCTATTCTGAACATATTTTTCTTGATCAAAAAAGACAATGTCGGACACAACTTGTAACGATTTTTCTGATAATACCGATCAAACCGGTTCAACTAAAACGGTAGCGTTGGCACCAACGATTTCGTTGGATAAATGGGACCGCTTTGCCAACTCGCATCGGCGGCTTGCAAAAAACCAATGGGATCGGCAATTTGTCATGCTTTTGGCTACAATTGCGGTTCTCGCTTATCTTGGTTACCGACTTTTTTGGACATTGAATCTCGAAACTCCCTTTTCTGCTTTTCTTTCGATTGGTTTATTATGCGCGGAAACCTGGATGAGTTTTCTGCTATTCTTGTATTTCGTGCAGGTTTGGAAATTGGAAGAGCCGCCTGCTCGAAAACCGATTTACGGCAAAAGCGTTGATATATTTATAACCACATATAACGAACCGGAAGAAATATTGCGAGAAACGGTTATAAGCTGTAACGCAATTGATTATCCACACGAAACGTTTCTCCTTGATGACGGTAACCGTGACTCGATTCGACTGCTGGCTGAAGAACTTGGTGTCAAATACATTGCAAGACCGAATCACGACTGTGCAAAGGCAGGAAACCTAAACTACGCAATGCAGCAGACTTCTGGCGAATTCATTGTCATATTGGATGCCGACCATGTGCCGTTCCGCCACTTGATTGATCGCATGATCGGTTATTTTGATGACCCGAAAATGGGATACGTTCAGTCGCCGCATTCGGTGTACAATTTCGACAATGTTTCTGGTGACTGGTCTCCGAAAACGCAGCAGTACTGGGAAGACGTGAACCTTTTCCATTACACGGTTCAGCTCGGAAGAAATCATTGGAATGCCGCCTGTTTTTGCGGAAGTGCAGTAATGTTTAGACGTAGCGCTTTGGAAAGCGTCGGAAACTTCGCTACTGAAACCGTAACCGAAGATTTGCACACGGGTTTGAGAATTATCGCTAAAGGTTGGAAGTCGCTTGCTATCAGTGAACCGTTAATTGTCGGACAGGCGCCGGAAGATATTCACTCGTTTAATACGCAGCGAGTCCGTTGGGGACAAGGAAATCTCAGCGTTATGCATTACGATAACCCACTTACAATGAAAGGGTTAACAATTGCGCAACGGCTGAATTATTTGGGAGCGATTTTAAACTGGACAATTGGTATTCCGCTTTTATTTACGTTTCTGGTCCCGATTTTGGTGTTGTTTACAACGGTATCACCGATAAAAGAGGTGACACCAACTTACCTGATTCTGTTGGCTGCGTACTTGGGTAGTTTCCTTTTCGCAATTGAGTACGTTTCCGGCAAAGCGGCTAGCCTGCTCGGTATTCAGGTCAACTTGATGTCAAACTTTCACGCACAAGTCAAGGCGACCTTCAAAGCCTTATTCCGCAAAAAGCACTCCAAATTTATCGTCACGCCAAAAATAGCGAGGCAAAGCCAGGTTCAGACTCGCGGTTGGAATGTTTTCAAGGCAATTGCACCGCAACTCATGATAATTGCTGCCGGTATCACGGCAATTTTCTGGGCCGGACTCAATTTGGTATTCGGGCTTGTCGATTATCCTGCCGGTTTCATCGCAGGCAGCGTGGTAATGTTGTTTTTTATTTGGTTGGCAATTATGTCAATTTCCAAATCACTCCGTTGTTACCGACGCAAACGTGCTTGGCACTACCCGGCTGTTTTCCCTGTAACTTTTAATCTGGATTCGACTTCCGACGCAAAATCTGAAGTTATTTCTGACACCAATTCAGATGTCAATTCTGATGCCAATTTCGTCAATACTTCCGGTCAGAAAGCCGGTTATAAAGAAGCGGCAAATGAAGCTGCTAATCAAGCCGCAAATCAAGAGACCGGGTACGGCGTGTCCGCTTTCTTTAACGATTCAGAAGTGGAATGGATTTCGTCGACACCACTTAACCGAGGTGATCGAGTTGAGCTGGAATTGACATCACCAATTAATACCGTTAAATTGAATGTTCTTGTAACCGGGCTTTTTGATATCAGGGCGGGCAAACGGGACTCTCGTGGTTGGTTTTACCGCGGAGAAATACAACATCCGAATAATGAACAGCTTGCCGAAATTGAGAATATTGCCTTGAAGTATGTTTCGCCTTTGATACTTGAAAAGAATTATTGCACCGGCGAAAAACAATGGCTCAGCGGATTTTTTCAATCTTTCATTCCTTTTGGCCGGATGATATGTCGCTGCGTTGAACCGGTTCATGTTCCATTTACAGTTGTAGTGGATAACGACCTGCTGAACGAAAGCGTATTAAATGGTTACGTGACTCATGCAAACAGCAAAACCGCAAATAACACCGCAAGTTTGTCAAGTAATACAGAAAGAAACACTGCAGATAACGCAGCATCTGCACAAGCCGACAACGAAGACGAGGTGATATGCAACAAAACAATTGTCGAACATTATGACACCAAATCGTTTTCGTTCGTATTACCGGAACCGTTCCCGGCAAACAAAAAAATCAAGTTTAACATGATTCTTGACAAGCCGATTCACTGCTCGCTTTTCCCGGAAAAAATCGAACAGGTACATATTGGCGGAAACACGCTTTACCGTTACAGTTTTTCAGTGGAAAGTCTCGACAGTGAAGCGAAGCAAAATTTTCTACATTTTAATCGCCGCGCCAAAGTCAACCGTTGGGGACGGGCAATTAATCGGGTACAGAGACAAAATTCGATTCTGTATGACACCAAGATCATTACAGCAGGATTACTTGTAACCGCTTTTGTGCTTGCTTTCGTTAGCGGAGCTTATTTATATGATAATAATGACGACATATTTATGGAGCACACGGCAAAGTACCAAACTGTTCCGGCAGACGTTGATGCGACTCGTCACCGCTTAAGCTCAATTCTTGCTGACATGGAGTCACACCACGAAGATCACCTTGACCGTTGGCTACGTCTTTACGATGCGGCAGTTCGTGTTCGTGACCGCGAAATTTGCGCAAAAGCCGCCGACGTGATTGCCCAGATTTTCGAAGATGATAATGAAAAGTCAAAAGCCGCTGATTGGAAAATGATCTCGGCACTCATGTACTTCCGTCTTGCGAACCGTCAAAGTGAAGCGATTCTGCAGCTTAATGATATTCATCTTACAGGCGGCGAAAAATATTTGACGCCTAGCAAACGTCTGGAATACTATTTAATGCGTGCTCGCACCGCTGCAAATGAAGATGACCCGAAAACAATGGAAAGGTTTTATCGGGAAGCAATGTATCTGAACCCGGGAAATGCCAAAGTCATGGAAGAGTGGCTCAACGCACTTCTGGTGATGAAGAAGAAATACGACACCGTTCGTAACGCACCGGATCATGAAAAAAATAAATGGGTCAACGAATACGAATTAGTAATTGAAGAATTTCAAACAATGGTAAAAGCACTTCCGCAAGACAATGACATGGTGTCAAAAAGCGCAATGCTTTCGGAGGCGACGCACCAGAACATTCCCGAGGCGATTAGTTCTCTGAAGCAATTATCTACAGATTCGCCACTTGATATTGAAGACCAAAAACGTTTGATCCGTATGTTGGTACACGAAAAGCGGTATCAAGAAGCCATTCCGCAAATCATTAAACTGGACGACAATATTCCCGACACCGTTGAGTTCAGGCATCTTTTCACGTGGAGTGTTTTACCGCAAGCTGATAAATTATCCGACTATGAAAAAGATTGGGCGAAAAAAAGAATGCTCAGCCTGATTCAAGGCGGTGAAAAAACAGATTACGTTGATTGGAACGAAGATGATTTCATGATGACAACTGATTTTCTCGAAGTTTTTGGCATGTTAAACGATCACGAAGCGTTTCTTCGAGCCGCTTTGAAACACATTCCAAAAGAATCCAAAGAGAATTATGACGCCATTGATCTCAAGTTGGCAATTGTTTTACGAAATCAAAAGCGTTTTACCGAAGCGGAACCAATTTTTGAAGAGCTACTGGAAGAAAAATAAAAGAAAAAACAAATCGGCGCGGCAGCGTTCTCGGTTTTTATGGAGTTAGGAGTTAGGAGAGAGAGAAATTCGAATCACCTGCTCACCATTCATTACTAACAGCCGACCTATTCATGCCTCGGCGGCAGGTCGCGGGAGGCGATGCACTTCACACGAAGCGTAATGCCTAGACGGCAGGTCTCCTAACTCCTTAATTTACAAAAGAAGCGTCCTGTCAATTCTTGCCACTGTGCGGGTTTTACCGAGAACCGCAAGCGTTTCGAACATGCCGAGCCCAACCGATTTGCCAGTTGTGGCGACTCTAAGTGCGTGAATAATCTGCGACGCTTTCACACCTCGCTGTTCTAAAAAGTCGGCCATTAACTTTTCGAGAGTTGCCGCGTCGAAACTTTCGGAGGTTTCCAGCAGATTTCGGTATTCTTTCAGTAGCGATTTCCCTTCCGGATCGTTTGTAATCCGTTTTTCGAGTGCTTTTTCGTCGTATTCAAAAGCGTCGTCTGATGCGAAGAAATCGGAAAAGTCTAAAATATCACCAGCCACTTTGATTCGGTCTCCGGCAGCGTTGATTAACTCTTTGATTTTCGACTCCGACATTTCGGGGTTGGAAATTCCAGCTTTTTCCAGAAACGGTTCGCAAAGGACGTACTTTTCGTCTACCGACTTCTTCACGAAGTGCATTTCCTGAAAAGCGGTCAATTTTTGCGGATCAAATGAAGCGGACCCTTTAACTACCCGATCAAGAGTGAAAAGTTTGGTCAGTTCTTCAACTGTGAAAAACTCCGATTTATCATCCAAAGACCAGCCGAGCAGTGCTAGATAATTCACAATTGCTTCAGGCAGGAATCCGATTTGTTTGTAAAAATCAACAATTACCGGGTTGAAACCGTCAGCCGTTGTTGTTAAGCCGATTCGGTTCGCAATGCTTGTTCCGTGCTCCATTAACTTGGCGAAATCCTTGTTTTTAAGGTATTTGTCAAGTTTCCGTTTACTCAGTTTAGTTTTGCTTCCCGGTTCGGCTACAAACGGTAAGTGGGCGTACTGCGGCAATTTGTAACCGAGTGCGTGGATAATGAAAATTTGACGCGGCGTGTTTGAAAGATGTTCCTCGGCCCGAATCACGTGCGAAATTTCAAACGCTTCGTCATCAACTACGTTTGCCAAGTGGTAAAGGCAAGTTCCGTCAGCCCGTTGAATAACGTGGTCCTGCTCGTTTGCCCAATCAAATTCAACACGTCCTCGAATAAGGTCGTCGATTATGAGTTTGCCTTCACGTGGCATTTTCAATCTTACAACGCCGGCTCTGCCTTGCGATTCGAATGTTTTCCGGTCCTGTTCAGTTTCAGCAAGGAATTTTCGGCTGTAAACAAAAGTCCGTTTTTCGGCAATGGCGGCGTCACGCTCTTCCTGAATTTCTTCCGGTTTGGCGTAGTCCCAATAAGCGTGACCGGATGACACCAACTTATCAACGGCGGCGTTATAAAGCGATTTGCGCTGCGATTGGTAATACGGTTCGTGTGGTCCTCCAACACCGGGACCTTCATCCCAGTTGATACCGAGCCACTTCAATCCGTCAAGAATCGGTGCAAGTGCTTCTTCGACATTACGTTGTTCGTCGGTGTCGTCGATTCTAAGAATAAAACTTCCACCTTGCTGCTTCGCAAAAAGCCAGCAAAAAAGTGCGGTGCGGACACCGCCGATGTGCAAATAACCGGTTGGACTGGGGGCAAAACGTGTTCGGATCACAATAAATAAAAGGTTAACTGGTTAGTGTTTTACAAACATTGAAGCGATTACACCGGCGACGAAACTGTCAAATGGATCGGAGTTTCTGCCCCAACGAGGTTTGAAAGACTCTGATTTCTCGTTATCACCAAATTCGCTTTGGGAAAAAGAATCCGGGGAAGAAAATGAAGAAAATGATGTATCGTCACCGTTATCGTCCGCAAATGGATCGTAATCTTCATCTTCAACCGCTCTCTTTTCCGAAGCTTGATCGGCTGTTTTGGGTGGCTGCTTGGGTTTTCTTTTTTCGATTACAACCTCTTTTGTCAATGCGTCTTCAAACATATTTGGACGCTTTTCGGTTTCTACTTTTTCAGGCTTTTTGAACGGATCAACTGGTTTCACTGCCGGCTTGGCAGT
The DNA here is from genome assembly GCA_051660725.1 of Thermoguttaceae bacterium. Classification (GTDB taxonomy): domain Bacteria; phylum Planctomycetota; class Planctomycetia; order Pirellulales; family Thermoguttaceae; genus JAVBSX01. The sequence continues at coordinate 890 of JBOFQC010000235.1, read as the reverse complement.
CTTCGAAGCTCCCGAATTACTGCCGGTTTGGGAAAAACCAAAGCAAGAAAAAACGGCAACTATCACGAACAGAAGCGTAAAATATTTTGGTTTCATTTTTGCACCTGATTTATTGATTTTAGCGGAAATTTTTGTTCCGGTTCGTAAACCAAACACCCGTGTGGCCCCTCGACTTTTGCGACGCCGTTTTATTCCGGAGACGATTCCGGTTGTGGACTCTCGACATTTTCGGCACTTTTGACATTTTCTGCATTTTCAACGCCACTAGCTGAAGTAACGGCTTTTGCTGGGACGTCAAAATCTGCTTGTGTATCCAAAGCATCTATTTTAACGGATTGGAGTTCTGCTGAGCAGTCCCCCCTAATTTGGGCTTTGTCATGTAACGATTCCATTGATTGACCGTTGCTGTTAAACAGCGAAAAACCAAGTATTACGCAAAGCAAGCCGGACGTAGCAGAAATCGCTATTGGTCGCAAACCGGACGCAATCTTGAAAAACAGCATAAGTGGGACGAGCACACACAAAGCGATTCCTCCAACTATCCCGATAAGAGCCAGGATTCTGAAGTAACCCGAATTCTGTGTATTCGCTCTTAAATCAATAATTTTTTGGTAGTCGGCGACAACTTCTTCCGTGTTGTCCAAAACAATCTCTTGCGGTTCCTCGACTAAATCGAATTCCTGCGTCCAATTACTAAATAAGTCTGTTAGTTCCGGCTGTGTTTCAGGTGTGCTAGAAGTATCGCGTTCCCTTTCTTGCTTTTGCTGAGAAACTGAGCTGGCATTTTCAGTATCTGTAGATGCAGTGACGCTACCTCCCGGTCCTCCCATCATGTCAGAATCTTGATAATCGCTGTTCATGATACCCGGGGCACCTAGTCCCATAATGCC
>JBOFQC010000234.1:0-1751 GCA_051660725.1 Thermoguttaceae bacterium | reverse complement strand
GAAACTGCGTTTTTACCTGACCTAATCGTTCTGCCTTCTCACTGGCGTAAGTGAGCCTGAGATTACTCTCTGCAAGTTCAGTTTTGGCTTTGTACTCGACAAACGCAGACGCAAACAAGTGGGAACACGTGTCAATCATTTCAAGTTCGTTTTGCGATAAAACCTGCTCCTCGTGGCAGTTTTCAAGACGCAGTATTCCCCAGAATTTTCCTTCAACGAAAATTGGCAACCCATAATACGAAAACGTCTGATATTTTTTGAAACATTCAAGCGTTTTTCCTCGGCTCTCGCTTCGACGCATTTCGACGATTTTTCCGTCAAGAACCCGTTTTCTTAAGCAAGCGAAATCATCAGGCTCAATTTCTTCGGGCGATAAATCAGTTCCCCAAACAGTCGGACCGATTTTCGTATATTCATAAACAACTTTTGAGGAAACCGGGTGGGCAGTGAAACAATCATTTTCGAAATCGTCATCGTCAATTTTCGAAATGCAGACACGGTCAAGATTCAAGGTGTCGCAAATCAATTTCATTGAATCGTTAAGATGCTTGTCGAAATTCCAATGCTGCGAGTACATAAGACTCTCGGCAATTTTATTTACCGTTGACGAAAGCATTCCCCGTTGCTGCAATTCCTCTTGCGCTTCGTTTTCCATAATCGCGGAAGCGAAAATACTTGCGCAGGTTTGCATCACTTCGACTTCGCCTTCCAAAAAGCTACGTTTGTTTACGCAGTCCACGAGCCGGATATGTCCCCAGAATTCGCCGCTAATAAAAATCGGAATAATCATTACCGACACCGCGTTGCACCGCAAGAGAAAATGTCGATCAGGGGTGTCAAGATCGTCGATGTTACATGTGATGCGGCTGCCCTGTTTGAGCATTGCTTCAAAAGTAGGCAACGCCATTTCGTAAGCGACACCAGTAGCGCATTGACGTTTGAATCTACACGGCAAAGAGCCTTCAACATGATGTGAGCAAACCAGCTTGAAACATAATTTCCCTTCGGCGTCGGTGAAGTTTTTGCCAATAAACACCTTGCTGACATTGGTTGCATAAGCGATCAATTGCATTGCTCTTTTCAAGCGATTATCGAAATCCCCTTCGTGGAAAGACATCAGAATGTCCGCGACCTGATTCGTTGCTTTTCGAACGGATTCTATTTTTTTCAGCGACGATTCCAACTTCTTCACTTCCCGCAAATCACGCATATAAACCGCCAACACCAGATTGTTGTCGTATTTAACGCGAACCACTGTTAATTCCGTTGGCATCAACTCGCCGCTCGGCAATTGGAAGACCCATTCCAGCTGGTGATACCCGGTTTCAAAAGATTGGCCAATCACTTGAATAGCCAGAACTGACGAAGCTTGTCCTCCAGGTTGGTGCGGCGGAAACAATTGGAAAAATCTCTTACAAGCATCTTCTTTATCGTAGCACAAAAATAATTTAACCGTTGCCTGATTGCAGTCGATCATTTCAAAATGTTCGTTGATTAGCCCGCAAGCTATTGGAATACTTTCCAGCATAAGTCGGGTGCGTTCACCCGCTTCAAGAACCTCACGTTGTATCTGTTTTTCTTCTCTGAGGTCACGCACGGAACTGACAAGCATGCGTTTGCCGTTGTGCTCAATTCGAACAAGATGCACGTCCACTGGTATTTGGGTTCCATCAAGTCGTTTATGTTCCCACTCAAAATGCTGTCTGCCGGTTTCAAAAGCCGCAACTATTTTCTCAAGCGCAACTGTATGT
>JBOFQC010000233.1:0-2498 GCA_051660725.1 Thermoguttaceae bacterium | reverse complement strand
GTAAGTGGTAACGTCTGTAAAGAATTTTACAAACGATTCGCATTCCGCTTTGCTTCTTCCTTCCGTTGGAATTGCTAAGAAAAACATAGGTGATTCGGTTGCGGTGTCAAAATATCCAAAAGCGTAAATGTCGGTGACACCGCACTTTTGTGTAAGAAAACTGATGTACGAATTGATTTTCCTTTCGCCTTTTTCGCTGCAACGTTTAAGTTCACGGGTGATACCACGCGAACTTTTTTCGTCGAAGCCGAGCTGTTGTATAACGGCTTCCAGATTTTCGGGATTATTCGCGTAAGGCGTTTTAATATTGAGGTTTTTGACGTTTGTATGCGCGACCATAAAAGTGGTGTCGCTGATTAGCGAATCAACATCTGCTGCCGCACACAGCGGCACCATAACGAAGAGTGCGAGTAATGAGATAATATATTTATATTTTTTCATGGCAAATTTATTTGTGTTGGTGATAAATAATGGACATCAGATGTTAGACTTCAGACGTTAGAAGTCAAATTTCAAACTCTGTTGCCTCATAAAAAAACAGCACATGTTACGGCACCGCAACTGCTTCGCCGCCGGAGATTGTTAATAACGCTTTCCAAACATCCAAATCAATTGTGTCGGAAATATAACGCACACTTCCGTCAAACATTCCGACGTTTACACCTTTAGTGTGGTAGCTGCCGATTTTGGCATCACGGTTCGTTTTACTCCAAATACCTTCCGAAGCTTCCTCAAATGTGATGTCCGACAACGGGTCCATCCAGTTTACCGGTGTCCCCCTTTCTACGACGAATATGGTGTTACTTAGGCCGTCTGTGATATCACCAAACCCCTTACCTTCCTCATCAACAAAAGCTGTTTCTTCGCCCATGATTAGTGAGTAACAGCATTTTTTATCGTCGCTGAGAGGCGGGCAGCTCGGACAAGCGTAAATTGACGGCATTTGGTCGTGAAACTGTTGGTTGTATTCACTGTCCCACGGCTCGTCAAGGCGAATTTGGCGATATAGCTCATTTTGCTCAATGAATGGCAGAATCAGCACACGCCAACTGTGAAGCGGGGTCCGGTCCTCATCAATTGTATATAAAGGGAACAATTTATTTTGCGCGTCATGATAAGTGTGCAATGCAAGACAAATCTGTTTTTCGTTGTTTGCGCATTGCATTCTTCGTGCCGCTTCACGGGCAGCTTGAACCGCAGGAAGAATCAAGGCAATTATAACACCAGTGGTCGCAGCAGCTGGTCCCGACGCAAATTGCATGGTTTCCGGTGCGAAATCAAATTTCCATGAAAGCAGATCATTCTCCTGCTTTGGCAAATATGAACGAAGAAAACCGCGGTAGAATTCCATCATTAACGGAATAGCGTCCTGTACACGCTCGTCTTCTCCTTGCATCAACATTACAGTTCCCTTAGCAAGCGTGATTAGTGTTTCGATACCGGTTTCCATCATTGTGGAGATATCACGTGCAGACGAACGGCTTGTCGCTTTGACGACGACGTTCACTTCAGGTCTATACGGATCGATACCAATAATGCCGGATTTGAATTTCATTTGAGTATATACGACTGTACCACGCAGTTCGTCTGGAAAATATTCGTCAATATCTTCAATAAATTTTTGCACAATTGCCAAAAGATTTTTGGGGACAAACAGTGCTATTTTAATCGGGTCGCTTTCTCGTAATGCCAACGTTTCCTGTAAGGTTGGTAATTTGCCAGCAACGAGATTTTTATTCAGGTACTCGGCGTATATTTCGCTGGCTTTTTCTGGTGTTTCAGCATTTGCAATTTCGTCGTGCAGTTCGCTGCTAAGATTTAGAAATCCAATGATAATGAAATCCCGAAGCTCAGCAATAACCACGCCATCTTCGGGTACATTGGTTTCGATTTTAATCTTATCAACTATTTCAATAATCGCTTTTTTCTGGTCGTCCGTTATTCCAGCCGTTGGAATGGCAAACATGACCGGAGCCTTGGCACACGAGAAAGTGCCGATAAAATAAATGTCGCTGACACCGGTGTCTGATTTAAATTTTTCAACTGGCCCGCGGTACAGATCACGTTTTTCGTCGAAGATTTTTTTCGCTTCTTCAACGCAATTTTTCATTGATTGGTTGTCGAACGAATAGGTTTTCATCAGGAACTCGAAGATTTCAAGTACCCGATTTTCCAATTTGCCGAAGTCGAGATCATTTACATCGGCGTGAGCGACAAGAAAAGTTTTTTCGTTCACGAGCGGTGCGATTTGTGCGGCAATCTCTTTCGAATCTTTCGCCGCAACAAACGGTGTCAACATGAACAGTGCAAGCACCGAGATTATTGACATGTGCGAAAATTTTGAAAACGTCAGTAAAAGTTTTTTCATGGCAAATAATTTGTGTTTGTGATAAATAATAGACGTCAGAAGTTAGACTTCAGACGTTAGAAATCAAATTTCAAAACTCTGTTGGCCTCATAATAAAAAACAACACATTTTACGGTATAGTAACTTCTTC
>JBOFQC010000232.1:0-3197 GCA_051660725.1 Thermoguttaceae bacterium | reverse complement strand
GACAGCCGGTACGTATTATGTCGGCGTAAGCTCTTACGGTAACAGAAGATATACCCCAGCCACAACGGCAAGCGGACCCGGCGGCTCAACAGGCGAATACGAACTTGCAGTGTTGCGAGGCGAAATCCTGGACAGCTTGTTCGCGTAATAAACAGATTATTTGTGCGACAGCAATAACACCAGTAACTGCATGTGAATTGCGAGGAATTAACGTACTGGTGTTTATTATCGTGTAATACTCAAGGGGGCAGACTTTCAAATACTCCCTGAGTATTAATTGTGGTGCCAAATACGATTTGTTACGGACTATTTATCTGCCGTGTTTTCTTCTGAAACCGTAGTGTCGTTTTCAAGCGGCGCGGGTGGTACCATTGGGCAAGCTGGTGGCGGGCCGAATTCGGACATGCCCCAACCGAATCCCATACCGTAACGTGGTCTATCACTTGGTGGACCTTGCGGTTTGTTAAATCCAGGCCCTGGTCCATGCCCGCCTTTTCCGTATCCGGGGCCTCTGCCGCGGAAATCAGCGTCGGGTGGGCTCATTGGGCAACCTGGTGGCGGGCCGAATTCGGACATGCCCCAACCACCTCCCATACCGTGACGAGGTCTTTCGTTTGGTGGGCCTTGTGGTCTGTCAAAGCCCGGTCCGGGGCCGCCTTTTCCATTTCGTTGCCCTTTTCCTCGAAAATCTGCGTTTTGATGTCCCTTTGGTGGTCCAAATGGTCGTTCAGGTGGTGCCATTTTGACACCAGACTCGAATCCTTGTTTGAAACCACGTTCAAACGCTTCTTGCACCGCCTGTTCAAAATCCTTGTCAGGACGAACATCATGGTGAGCCGGAGCGTCATACGGTTGGGCAAGAGCCATACTTGCGAAGCAAAAAACTGCTCCAGATAAAATTGTCAGATTAAAAATTTTTCGGTTCATTGGCGGTCTCCATGTTTTGTAAGGATATGATGAACGCCGCTAAAATTCACGCATCCAGAAAGCCTGCCCCGTAAAATACGGCGTTTAGGCGGTTTCTGGGAAAGTGGTGAATAAATAGCGGTGTCCTTATATTAACCAACGAAAGAAGTAGTGCCGGCAATGCGTTTTCATTGGGCGGAGTTGTCTCCACTTATAAGTTAAACCGTCAAACCAAGAAAAAGTTTCGCGATGCCAAAAAAATTTTATGTGCCAAAGACGCATAACACCGAACACTAACCGTAAGAACTTACGAGGCATTGCAGACTTATCCAATCTAACATCGACGTTTTGTCTTTCGCATATGAAAGATTTCCAACCGATTGTAATATAACAATTATGGAGTCGGTAATAAAGATTTTCCAATGTTCCAACCTTTACCGATTTGCTTGCCGACACCGAAATAGCTTCGGGAGCCGAAATCGAAAATAATTGGTGCCACTTTCTCGATGTCAGGCACATTACCGGCTTCGTCGAGGCAATCTTCGTCCGCTTTGACGTCAATGATTTGACCAATAGCAACGGTGTGCGAACCCAAGCTGAAATGCTGCGTTAACGAACATTCCAAAATCACTGGACACTCCGCAATATACGGGGCGTCAACGTTTTCTGACTTCACCGCTGTGAAACCGGCGAGCTCGAATTTGTCGTATTTTTTTCCGGAAACGATACCGGCAAAATCAGTTTCAGCAACCATTTTTTCCGAAGGAACGCAAACGGTAAAACCTTTTCGTTCAATAACGGCGTCATGCGTCCAACGAGGCGGTTGAATCGCAACCATTAAACTTACAGGGTCCGAATTGCATATGCCCGCCCAAGCGGCAGTCATTACATTTGGCTTACCCTCTTTGTCATACGTCGCAATTAACAGCGCCGGTTCAGGATAAAGCAACGGAAGTGCTCCGAGCGATTTTTTTGGCGAAATTTCTTTTGTCATTTTATCGAGGTTTGTTAAGTGTTTGATGAAAAAAAGAGTTCGGGTGTCAGGTTTCCCGAATGACTTTATAAACGTCCGTAGCGGTGTCAGGAAAAATTTTCCGCACAACTTTGGTTCTTTCCGCCCCGCAATTGTGCGAGTTGAAATACCAAACGTAAGCAACTGCGTTTTCCGGGTCGAATTTTGTCGAGTTCGTGAATCTCAACGTAAGCGAACCAGCTAAATCGATGTATTTTTCTAATTCTTCAGGGGAACAGTTTTCCGGGCTTACACCAACCAAAAGCGTTGTCGGACCGTTGAAATTTTCCGGCACAATCAAAATTGACGGTTTCGCGTCGATTCGTTGATATATCTCCTGCAAATGATTGCAATTCTTTTCGTTACGGCCCATTGCGCACTTGACTTTCGGGTCGATTCGGAGTTGCCGACCACCAGCAAGCACTTCGACGTCCCAGCCCGTTGGGTCGTTGCAATATTTCAGCAAATCAGCAAGTCTCGGAGCGTAAGATTTTTCGCACAGCAAACAGCCGGTTGAAGGTTGCGGAATTTTTCCCACTTCGAGTCGTCTTGCAAGTGCTACCAATTGCGTCCGGCCTCTGCCTGTGTAAGCGTAAAGTTTTTCACGGTCAACGATTCCTTCATTTTCCACCCGAGTCGGAGCAAGCACTTTTGCGGAAAGTGGCCGCAAAAGATTTCCGCAGAGGCCCGATTCGCGAGCAATTAAAACCAATTGGTGTTGCTTCTGACTGTTCGGACGCTGCCCGGCTATTTCACCAGTTGCCAGGAATTCGGCCCCTTCTTTTTCCATTACTTCTCGGGCGTACTGACACATGCAGATGCGGCAGTCAATGCACGGATTCAACGCTTTACCGTAACCAAAACGGGGCGAAGCAATTACTTTCAGGTATTCGTCGTCCGTTCGATGAATTACCAGTTTGATACCAAGTTGGTCGGCACGATTTTGTGCATGCGCACTACAATCATGAAACTGCGTCGCAACATTTAGACCGATTACTTCGATTCCTTGTTCCTGCAGCACACGAACTGTAAGAATACTGTCAAGCCCGCCGGAAAAAAGAACTACTGCTTTGGTCATAAATAATTGGGGAAGGTGAACAGGTGAACAGGTGAACAGGTGAACAGGTGAACAGGTGAATGGGTGAATGGGTGAATGGGTGAATGGGTGAATAGGTGAACAGGTGAGGGCGGCACTTTTTGCGAAAATGTTTCCCTCCAAACACAGTGTCGGCCTGTTTTTATGCGGTAACGTCTTCGTTTGAAGTATCAGCTTTAGGTG
>JBOFQC010000231.1:0-7915 GCA_051660725.1 Thermoguttaceae bacterium | reverse complement strand
GTGTGTCGCTTCACCGCAGTAGGGCTTCCATATTGTTGTTACAAAACCGCTCCCGTTGGTCGCTTGAATTTGCGTAACGATTGTAACGTAAATGCCGACCGCGACGAAGCTGCTGGGAGGCTAATGTGGTGCAGCGTGCTACGCCTTGTTGTTCTACACAAGTCGGAATTGATATTGGGCGATTTGCACGGTCTTGGTAGAATTATTGCCGTAAAAATCGTTTCATTATTTCAACTTAGATAACGTACACAAAAAAGGAGGTTTTATCGGCAATCATTGGATCACGGATGAACTCGAAAACGCTGGTCTCGGTGACAAACGACTCGACCAGCGATTTGCTGAAGTCTTAACTGCATTGAGCGAACGTCCAAATCTCAGCATTCCTGCCTCGTGCGGTGGACCCCAGGGCTAACGCATGAAAAAGCGAAATTGCCATATTTTTAAGTCTGAAAATAGTGTAAAATCCGCTTTTCTAACAAGGAGGTAACATGGAAAAGCAAACAAAAAACCATATAAAAAACGATGTTAAAAAGTTAAACCAAACAAAATATGTAACAAAAACACTTTGCGATTGCGTAAAAATCGTAAAACAAATCGATGATCCACGAATCCGACACTGTGACTTTCCACTGCATGAAATACTTTTTATTGCTATCGTCACCGTACTGTCCGGCGGCAACTCCTATCCAGATATGGAAACTTTCGGAAATGCTCAACTCAAATGGCTCAAAAAATTTTTAACTCTAACAAATGGGATTCCTTCACATGACACCTCCGACGGAACTAAAACGTATTACAGAAAGAAATATTAAAGAGTATGAAGGAGACCCATTGGGACCGTCTTTTGAATTATTGATCAAAAGAGGTAAAACTTTTGATGACATTATTGAAAGTACTTGCCGAGCAGGCGGTCAAGACTTGGGAGTCGGATATTGATTATTTTTTGAATTATTATCGTCATGTATGATTGGGGACTTCAGCAACAAAGGTGCATATCGTGATATTAAATAGCTATGAAAAAAGTGGGGATTTTGTTGAATTTGATAAAGATACTTGTTCAATAAAAACTTATGCTCCCAAAACAATTCGACTTGAGTCCGTAAAAGAGAATGGATTTTATTCATCAGATGCGGACCGTTTTGTTGCTATTTTCTCGAACGAGCATTCTAGCGAGATTTGTCTGTTCGTTGCGAATGATACAATTTTACTTGATAACACTCTCCATATTATGTGTTCCGCCCCCCCACCGGTTTATGAAGTTACGGTATCGAGCGTTTTGGGAATTGCAATACCCCGAATAGCCATTTTCCGAAAAATATTTTGTCGGAGCAACTTGAATTTTTTCCGTTTGTGGCACGGACTCGTCTGCTCCGTTCTTTGGAGCGACTTTCACGGCGACGGAAGGTTTACCAAAAGCAGTCTGCTAACAAGTTTTCACCACAGAGACACAGAGTTCACAGAGTGTCTTGTATTCTCCGTGTTCTCCGTGCCCTCTGTGGTAAAAAATTCCGAAGTTCACAAAACTTGTTAGTGGACTGTTACCAAAAGCCTCTCCGTGCGATTCCTGATTGACGTAACAACACAATTTGATACAATTCGGTGTCTCAAATGATTCTATTTTCAAACAGCTAAACTTTAGACTCCAATGCCGATCTCATCGTTCATTTGCATTTCGCCATCGGGACACCCCTATCTCGGTAAACATGAATTGCAAACAGAACAAATAACTGCGTCCCTCGAAAATCGTCTCCACTCCGCTTTTTACAACGACACCAATTATCCCAATTTTTTATTGCATCTGGCAACAGTTGAACTGGAAACGATATTGCCGAGCGATTTCGATTTTTTACGCTCCTTTGCCAAAAATTATCTGACAAAACTGTGTCATCTGCCAGAACTCGGAGCCGCAAATGACACCACATCTCGTGACGGGGCATCTTATGCCAATACTGCTCGTGAACTGCCGCCACTTCCGCCACCAAGTATTTTTGAAACGGAAACTTTTCTCATAGCCGCTCCGCCCATGCCGGGGATGGAATATCTCACATCAGACGTACTCGCAGAATGGTGGCATGAACTCGACAAGTATGTTCGCGGACTTATAAAAAAACATCCACAAGGAGCTGCCGATTGGATTCAGAAGCAAAACCCATTGTGGCGAACTGTTGGACGAGTAACATTTCATCTCGCTGAAAACAAACGGGATGAGGTGCGCCCCTTCGCCTTTATGGCAACTTACACCGAAAAAGTTTCAAGCGGTGCAAAGCCGATCCAACTTCCCCTCTCCAAAGCGTTGTCCGAATATGCTTCGCTGAAAGACCGAGCCGCATTGCTGCGATTGTTACAACCAATAACCTCAGCGGCGGAATCGTGTTCTTGGGTCCAAAATATGGTCGATGACCAAACCATTTACCAGCCGCGCGCTTGGACTCCTAAACAAGCACACCAATTGCTTCAAGATATTCCGACTCTCGAAAATGCCGGTCTCATCGTGCGGGTGCCGGATTGGTGGAAAGGAAAACAAGCGAGTCGTCCGCAAGTTCGTGTGAGTATTGCTGCCCAAAATGACAAAGCAACTCTTACCGCCAATTCGCTTCTAAAATTTCAAATCGAAACGGTAATTGATGGCGAACCACTGACATCGAAAGAAATTGCTGAATTATGGAACCATGAGGCATCGCTCATCCGACTTCACGGACAATGGGTCGAAATTGACCGCGAGAAACTCAGGGCGGCTCTGGATCACTGGCAAAAAATCGACAAACTCGTTAAGAATGATGGGCTATCATTTTACGACGGAATGCGGCTTTTGTCAGGGCTTCCCGTCGATGGTAAATTGGAAGGAGCAAACAAAGAGCTTGCGTTCCGTGAGTGGTCAGAAGTGATGCCCATCGGTTCTTTTGCGGATGTTCTTGGTGCCATTCGGAATCCGTCACTCAGCGAAGATGGCGAATCGTTTGAAAATTTTGGGCTTCTTGCGACGCTCCGTCCGTATCAGGAAGTTGGTGTCCGGTGGCTGCGTTTTATGAATCAGCTCGGTCTCGGTGCGTGTTTGGCAGATGATATGGGACTCGGCAAAACGATTCAAGTGATTACATTTCTCTTGGCGGCAAAAGCATCGAGGTCATTACCGTACAAAAAAAATACGGCAAATTTGGGGACATCAATTGGGACATCCATTCTTGTTGCGCCTGCTTCACTACTCGGTAATTGGGAATCCGAAGTTCAAAAATTCGCTCCAAGTCTGAAAACGTGCATCGTTCATTCAAGCGGCGCAGGTGTCGATGAACCGAAAAATCTCGCCAATATCGACCTTGTAATGACGACTTACGGAATGGCGGAGCGTCTCGATTGGATCAAAGAAAAGCATTGGCACACCGTCATTCTCGATGAAGCACAGGCAATCAAAAATGCGGGCACGAAACAATCAAAGGCGGTCAAAGCACTGAAAACATCAGGGCGTATTGTGCTGACGGGAACGCCGATTGAAAATCGGCTGTCCGATTTGTGGTCGCTCTTTGACTTCATCAATCCAGGTCTATTGGGATCACACTCGGCGTTCAGTAAGTTCGTGAAATCTCTTTCCAAAAAAACAGACTCGGGCAAAACAGACTCCGTTAATTACACACCACTGCGGCGATTGACACAGCCGTATATTTTGCGGCGATTAAAAACGGATAAAAAAATCATTTCGGATTTGCCCGACAAAACGGAAGTGACAGCTTGGTGCGGACTGGCGAAAAAACAGGCTGTTTTGTACGCTCAAATGGTCGAACAACTTGCAAAAGAGCTGAAACAGAATCAAGAAGGAATAAAGCGACGTGGTTTGATATTAACGTACATCATGCGGTTCAAGCAGATTTGCAATCATCCGGCCCAGTGGAGTGGCGATGGCAATTATGACCCGGTGGCAAGCGGAAAATTTGAACGATTACTCGCAATTTGTGACGAAATTGCCTCTCGTCAGGAAAAGGTGTTGATTTTCACGCAGTTTCGAGAAATGACAGAACCGCTGTCTCGCCATTTGCAAACGGTGTTTCATCGACCGGGTTTAATTTTGGACGGCTCGACACCTATCAAAAAACGCCGTGAAATGGTAGAATCGTTTCAAACGGAGTCGGGACCGCCGTTTTTCGTACTATCCTTGAAGGCGGGCGGCACCGGATTGAATCTCACGGCGGCATCACATGTCGTCCTTTTTGACAGGTGGTGGAATCCAGCGGTGGAATCGCAGGCGATGGACAGAGCGTTCCGTATTGGGCAGCGCAAAAATGTTCTCGTACATAAATTCGTTTGTCGTGGCACTATCGAAGATAGAATTAACGAATTGCTCGAAAGTAAAAAATCATTGGCGAATGAAATTATTGAAGGCGGCGGCGCAGAATCTCTTGTAACGGAAATGAGCGACACCGAATTGCTCGATATGGTGGCTCTCGATTTATCGAAAGCACAGGAATGATAATAAAGTCCCTTTAATCTCCCCAATAATCCAATGTATTACGATTATAACGGTTTTCGTCCTTATGTTTCCGTCGCGCAAAAACAAGCGAATGCAAGGAGAGAAATTGCAAAAATCCTGAAAGGCAAGAAGCCGAATCCTGTTGCACCGGAAGGCAAAGGACGCAGCATTGCAAAGACGTTTTGGGGGCAAGCGTGGTGCGAGAACTTGGAGACATACAGTGATTTTGAAAACCGGATGCCGCGAGGACGGACGTACATTAACAACGGATCAGTCGTACACATTGAAATTGACACAGGACAAGTTACCTCTTACGTTGCAGGGAGCGACTTGTACAAAATTGTCATCAAAATTGATCCACTCAAACCGGAGACATGGCGGCGAATCAAGAAAAAATGCGCCGGTGAAATCGGTTCGCTTGTAGAACTTTTGCAGGGCAAATTGTCGAAAAACGTCTTGAGTATTGTTACGGATAAAAAGGACGGGCTTTTTCCGAAACCGGAAGAAATCAAGCTGGATTGTTCGTGTCCTGACTGGGCGACGATGTGCAAACATGTGGCGGCGGCATTGTATGGAGTCGGCGTTTTATTGGACAAAAGTCCTGAATTATTTTTCAAACTTCGTGGAGTAGATCATTTAGAGTTGATTGACACGTCGGTTTCCATCAAGACGGGCACAAAGGACAAGGAAACATTGGACGATTCGAGTCTGCAAGACATTTTCGGTGTGGAGCTATCTGATTCCCTTGCCCCGAGAGCGACAAAGACGCAAACAAATCCGAAAGCAAAGAAGGTGACAAAGAAAGTACCAAAGAAAAAAGCTGTGACGACAAAGGCGAAAAAGGTCACCAAGTCCGCGACAACCTGACCTGTCTGGATTGCATACACAATTACTTGACGAGGGGAAGTCCACCATGTCCACCAACTTTTCCAGTGCCAAAAATTTTTGAGTGTGATAAATTTTCTATAAACTCGCCGATATTGACATTGATTGAGCGGAACGCCCCAGATATACCTTTCATCTTGCATGATCGGACTCTTGGCTAGAGTGTTTTAATAATAATTATACACAAGACATTTGTGTAACGCGAGTATGTTTGTCGTCTCCTCAACATCGTAGATGTTGCGTTATGGTAGAAAGAATACGAAATTGTAACAAGAACCCCGTAGCGGGTTCCGTTATGGTAAAACAGTGTGGAAATAACCATAACGCAACTCCGATGGAGTTGTGCTTTTATGGAACTTATCTACTACCATAACGCAATCCCTACGGGATTGAGGACGAAAAATTTTTGCAATTGTTGTGTACACTAATTATTAAAATGCGCTAGAGAACATATTGAAACAAATAACCAGTAAAGATTGCCATGCCGAGAATCACGGCTAAAAAAGCAATCATCATCTGTGTTCGGAACATCGATTTCAAGAGAATCAGCTCGGTTATGCTCGCACCGGAGCCGCCAATCAAAAGTGCCATAATCGCTCCAAGCCCCATCCCTTTAGATAGAAATACGGCACTAAGTGGTATCAACGCTTCCATCCGCACATAAAGCGGAATACCGATAACAGCGGCAATTGGAACAGCAAACGGATTATCACCACTCGCATAAGTCGCAATAAATTCACTCGGCACAAATCCGTACACAACGGAACCCAGCCCAATACCGAGAAGCAAGTACGGTAATACGTCGCAAAATTGTCTCCACGCATCTTGTAACGAAAAACGCATATTGCCACGAAAAGTACGTCTTTCGCCTTGATTTTGCGTACTTTTCGCTCCGCAACATGAGTTTGATTCGATGATGTCAGGAGGCGTACTTGTTTTTGTACAACAACTCGGTTTTGTTTCCACAGGTTTTTCTTCACAACAGGCGGACGGTTTACAGCAGGGAGATTGATTTTCTTCAGGTGTGCTTTTTTCAGGAATAATGTAACGCTCGAAGCCCCAAATTCCCAGTAGAAAACCAGCAATCAGTGAAATGCCGAGTGCGATGGATGCGTAGATAATTGTCGTTTTTAATCCAAATGTTACGACGAAAAGTCCGAGAATGACAGGATTAAGCAGTGGTGAAGCGAATAGAAAAACCATTACGGGACCGAATCCGGCTTTTGCTTTGAGGAGACCACGCAGCATCGGTATTGTCGAGCAGCTGCAAAATGGCGTGATGGCACCAAGTAAAGCGGCAAAAAAATAACCGGTGCCATGTTTTCCGCTTAAAATTGCCTGAATACGCGATTCGGGAATATAGCACTGTAACAGGCTGACGAGAAAGCAAATGGCGATAAATAAAATGGAAAGTTCCGCTCCCAGAAACAGGAACATGCCAAGCGTATCGAGTAACATCGGTGAATAATCGTTCATGGGAACCTTTATTTTATGGTGAAATTTGCGAATGTTTTGTGTATTTGTAACTTATTTGGAGATTATGATTGTGTTACATTTGCAAAAAACAGCAAGTGTTTGTTGGAAAAAATAATTACTGTTGATTAAGTGTTACTTTTAGACATTCAAAAACGGCAAAAACGGTATCACGATTGAGGGAGTAATAAACATTTTTACCTCTTTTTTCATCGAGAATAATGCCCGCTTTTTTCAGGATAATCATGTGCCTTGAGAGAGTGGAAAAATCAATATCGAACATTTTTAGACAATCACAAACGCATTGATCACCTTCGGTCATTTTTTTGACAAGTTTAAGCCGAATGGGGTTCGAGAGTGCTTTTAACACTTTGATACACTGTTCATCGGAAATACATTTTCCTTTAACGAAGGTGTTTTTTGTCCGTACTTTACTCATGTAAAATATCTCGAAAACCTGAAAAAACGAATCAAAGTAAGTCAAAACGACAACAACACTTGCAATTTTATGCAAATTTCAATTTCTGTCAAGTGGGATTTGAAAATGGTTTTGTGGCATTGGTTTGGATGAACTTGCCAGCTTGGGCGAGCGCACGTTAACGTACAATTTCGTTTGAAGTGGCTCATTTGTTGCCAGATTGCCAAGACTCACCGTTTCCGGGTCTGTCCACAAAGCACGAACAACAGCGGTCATGTCCGCGACGACAAGAATCGTTTTCGGCTCGCCATCCCAAAATGCAGCGTTTTGCGGTGTCAAGCCGCGTTTGCCGGTCGTATTGAATTCCAATTCGAAAATGCCGGTTTCATTCGGTAAAATTTCTTTCGGCATCGACTTGACGGAAAGGCAAGCACCGCATGATGTTTGGCTGAATCCAAAATGGAGCGGCTCGGCGGTGTCGTTCTTCAATTCAAGAGCACAACTCAGTGTTTCACCTGCGTTGGCGGGACTGGCTCCATACTGCAGGGCGTGCGCACGTTTTTTTCTTTATTTTCCGGCTTCTTCCAGCGTTCCGTGTATCAATTCCATTAAAAATTCAAAACTCCAGCCCGCCAACTTTCGCTTGCTCGACAAACTCTTTTTCGATGGATGATGCCGGT
>JBOFQC010000230.1:0-2371 GCA_051660725.1 Thermoguttaceae bacterium | reverse complement strand
AAGTCCATTTACATCGGTGAATGTTGTGTAGGTCAATGCCACGATGGGCGATTGACTTACGTTTGGTTCGGCTATGGCAGTATGTGGCCAAGGCGTTTCGCTCTCGATAATATTCGTTCACGACCAACACATCTTGTACACTCCAACGTGGTGGCAACTCCGCTGACACCACTCACGATACCTGGTAAAATGTCACTTCGTCGTTTTTTTGACAACTCCAGCCGCTGTGACTGCAAAAAATAATATGCCAACGAGCATAACAGTAAATGACGAACCAAACCCGTGTAGCAACGCCCTTCGTAATCGCCAAGACCAAGCTTCTGTTTCGTGTCTTGAAATGACCGCTCCACTCTCCAACGACTGAACGCGGCCAACAATAAATCGTCAATTGCAACACTCATCGGAGCGTTGCTTACAAAATACTTTAATCGAAAAAACGGTTTTGCCGCTCTCGTTCGGAAACCCGGAAACGGTCGCCAAAAGCAATTGGCGCAGATATGTTTGGTCGAAACTTAAAAAAACTGCGGACAAAGGTTTTCCCTTTATTTTAGAGGACGAAAGTGGATTTAATCTTTTACCGAACAAGCGGCGAACGTGGGACACGAAAGGTGTCAGAACGATTCTTACAGACTCGCCGCGACTTGGATACGGCTCGAAAGAAGTGGATTGCCGAGGCGGAAACGGTGTCAGAACAAGCGGACCGGGAGCAGTCGGATTTTTTGTATTATTGCAACAGCAAAGGCAAATACGCTGATTTTCACAGATTGCGACATACGTTTAGCAGCGACCTCGGTAAAGCTGGGGTGCCGCCAAAAACGGCACAAATTTTAGCGAGGCACAGTGATACATCGTTAACGCTTAACATTTACACACACGTCGATCATACGG
Source organism: Thermoguttaceae bacterium (assembly GCA_051660725.1). Lineage (GTDB taxonomy): Bacteria > Planctomycetota > Planctomycetia > Pirellulales > Thermoguttaceae > JAVBSX01. The sequence continues at coordinate 1,483 of JBOFQC010000230.1, read as the reverse complement.
AACGATTCGACGCGATTCATTCGCTGCCGGGGTTGAGAAGGCAATACTTTTCAACTGTCACTTTTCAGAAAGAAACATCGTTCGTTGATTCACGTCGCTGGACGGAGTTTTTAACTCAAGTCAAAATTGCACAATAATTTTGTCGTTCGATAAGATTTGGTAGTTCGTCGTGTCTTCACCTGCTAAAATGGCGGTTCTATCTATCGGAATATGTAACGTACCATTCGGGTTTTGTCCATCTGGGCGGACGATTTCGTAACTGGATGGCGATGGATTCAAAAGGGAATTTGCGATCAATCTCCGAAATAATAAACCGCATATTTTCATATTTTCCATTCCCCGTAAAGGGATATGCAAGCACCCGCTCCGCACCATCTTTTCTGAAAACCACATAAAAATTCTTGCTGTTGAACGAATAGACGTCAACCGACACATCGCAATGTAGCCAAACCCCTTCGTATGGTTTTGTCTTTAATTTTATCGCTTCAGCACATTCAGCGAGCGTCAGCCCGCTCACATAGACACGCCCAAAATCGCCCAGCGTAATAAAACCGTCTGGTTCAATACGGTATAGGCCAGCAACGCCTTCACATTCGGTCGTAAATTTTTGCAGCAGTTCGTCTTCCTTCTCGACAAGATGTAAACTAACAGAGATAATGTCCGGTGATTCAAGGATATACGACGATTCCTGAGTGATTGGAGTTTCGGGCGAAACTTGATGCGGCTGACACTGGGCGGGAACGACATGGGAAACCGAATTTTTGTACTCTTTATAGGCGTTTTGCAGTTCTTCAAGCAGTTCGGCGATTTGTTCCTGTGTTTCTGGAGCAGCAATTACAATTGCAGCATTTCCATTTTTTGATAACATAAGCATTGGGAACTGCATGTAATTTGCTGGTGGCATACCTTCCGGATAGGCAACTCCTTGAATCAATGTAGCGACAGATTCGGTGTCTATAAAATCAGGCAAAATATCCAACGGATATATTTTTACCGAAAGTTTTGTCGCGTTGGAATGTTGTGCCGGTGCAGATGGCGGCAGGTATACCGGAGCCCGGTATGGGCGGTGCGCTTCGCGTGAAGTGTTCCGCCTCCCGCTGGTCGGCTCTGTTCCCGAGTTTTTCAATGTTTGGTACTGATTATCTTCAGCTAACCCTACATTTGAAAACATGCAATTTATTCCGGGCGGCAGGTAATATCCGTAACCTGGCTGTGGGTACGGATTTGGTGGCACCTGTACGGTATTTTCGGGATGTTGATATTGGGGTACCGTATACGCCTGATGTGTTGTGTTTTGCGGGGCGTTGTATCCGACTTGCATCACGGGATAGCGATTTGCTTCAGTAGTGCGTTGTCCGGCATAAAAACTGGGGTTTGTCTAACTGAATAAAAGTGCTATACTTCCGTTTTCACAACACGGAGGTTTACCATGAAAAAATTGTACATCGTTCGGCTCAGCGACGAAGAACGAAAAATTTGCACC
>JBOFQC010000229.1:0-12877 GCA_051660725.1 Thermoguttaceae bacterium | reverse complement strand
TTTGTCGGGCAGGGGTTGCCCCAAAACGGCCCAATTACTTGCAAGGCACTCCACTATGAAGTTAACGATGAACATTTATACACACGTTGATCAGGCGGAACAAGTCGACGCGATTCATTCGCTGCCGGGCTTGAGAAGAAGATAAAAATAAAAGCCGTTCGGTGATTGAGTTCGCCGGGCGGCTTTTATTTGTTTTCCAGCAATCGTGGAGTCTGATATGTTTTCTTCATTCCGGCTGGTCTTTGAGTAACCCAAAAAGCAAATTATCGTAAAACTTACCATTTTTATGCCAGTATCTCTTTTGAGTTCCCTCTAGTCGAAAACCGCATTTTTCCATGGTTCTTCTGGAACCGATATTTTCCTTCATGCAATCACTGGAGATACGATGGGCGTTTAATTTATGAAACGCAAAATCAACCATAAAACGACATGTTTTTTCACCAATTCCTTGCCTCCAGTATGTGTCGTCTATCGTCAAGCCGAAGTTATAGTTGCCAGGACTAAAACTAACGGGAAGCAATGCAGTTTGACCTATGAACAGCCTTTCCTTCCAAATCGAGAAGACGTGTTCTGCAGGTCGCTCAGCTTTGGTAAGAGCCGTTTGAATTGACGTAACGAGTGGCATAAAATACGCCTTTGTATCTTCTTCTGTATTCGGTCCGAAATAAACACGCTCGCAAACAGATTCCTTCGCCAGCATTTTTGTTATGTTCTGGATATCCGCTTCTGTGATGTACATGAACGTGAGGTCATCCTGTTTGAAAAATGTTTTATCCAATTCTTGATCTCTCCTTTTTGTTGTCCTGTGATTGCCAATTACGGTGTAGTAAACGCTTAAATTTTATAAAAGACATATTAGTTGGTTATTATCCTTCAGAGGCACAGTAAAAAATATCATGTTGACAAACTGGGCATATCTGTATCGCTTTTTCTCCAACATGATGATACCCACAACTTGAACAAATCCATGTCGTATTCTCTGGACTAGTTAACGATACTCCCTCTTCAAGATAATTTAAAAGAGCAACATAACGCTCTTCGTGCCGCATTTCAATTCTACTCACCGCTTCAAACAGTATTGCAATTTTTTCAAAACCTTCTTCTCTTGCTTCACTAGCCATTTTTGCATACATTTCCGTCCACTCACTGTGCTCTCCTGTAATAGCATCTTTGAGATTGGTAATCGTTTCCGGGACTTTTCCGCCATGAAGTAATCTAAACCAGATTCTTGCATGTACCATTTCATTGTTTGCTGTTTCTTCAAAAATCTCCGCTATTTTATCTAGACCTTGTTCGCGAGCAAGGTCTGAATAGTATGTGTACTTATTTCTTGCCTGACTTTCTCCAATAAATGCCTTGGTTAGATTCGCTTCTGTTTTGGTGCCTTTTAACTGTGCCATTATTATCTCCAAAAAGTAGTAAGGGCGACACTGCTGGCACCAGCTAAACTGATTGCCTTTAGAACTTGACGCCGTGTTTGTTTATCATGGTTTTTTGTCATGTCATTATATTTTGACCGAGTATGCTTTGTACGGTTTTTGTAACACTCAAACTATTTTTTTGCTTTGCCTTTTATTATATAAATACCACTCCCTTTTGGTAAGTCAAGGGTGTCATTCTGTTTTGACGAAACATCAAATACCACATCACCCGTAATCGGGTCATAAACCGTAATGTCTGCTGGTAGTTGTACGTGCAATGTTATCCCTTTCTCTTGGACACCCATTGGTGCAAGTACGAAATTCGAATCATTGTATGCACCTGGACAATACGTGCAACCGTTTTTTGTGTCATAAATATCAATTTCACTACCGGTCACGGTGCGTCGCACATTCATTTTTATTGGTAATTCATCAAAACTCGCAACATCAAACCGTGTCCAATTTGTTACGTCAGGTGGCATAATTGCAGTTATATTAGTAAATGCGTCAATACCAGCAGTATCCTCAAATTTATCGTTTCCATATACTCCAGCCGAAGAATGGAAAACGTACATCGGTACCCCAGCGATCCACGCAAACACTGCCGCACTGAGAAGTTTTGTTGCATCTTTCTCGCTAGCAACAGATGAACCGGGACCAATCGGCTCGTTGCTGCTTACAGGCATGGTGACAACATTTACACTTTCCCAGCAGTCTCGCACAGGTATCCAACCATCTTCAGTTCTAGTGTCCCGTGAAAAATGTATAGTGGCAATGTCAGCATTACTATCAGCATATAGTTCCTGTACAACTGTAGCTTCGGTACTGTACGGCGCACTCAGTGCCGTTGGAATACTTGTACGTCCCTTGATATACTTGCACATTTCACGCATTTGTACATTCCCTTCATTGCCGGAAAAGCCGTTTTGCCACGCTTCATTTCCGACTTCAAGCATAATAATTTTGTGTTCTCGTCCCTTGATAATTTCAAGCACTCGGTCAATATGCTCATAGCGTTGCTTTTCGCTCGGCATGATTCTTTGTGCGTCCGCAAAAATTGTCAGCTCAACGCGCAATCCAAAATTATCATAAGTAGTGTCAATTAACTTTCCAATCTGCTGATCATAATCTTTCCAAGCGGCAATTTGAATTTTATCGCGGTTAGTAAAATCAACTGGTGCAATTTCCTTACCTTCCCACGACACCATTGACAAAACTCGAATGTAGTTAAACCCGCTATTTTTCAACAGTGCAAGGTCACGCAACAATTTGTTATGATTGTACTTGCACTGATGTAATGCAGACATATAAGTAACGCCAAGCCCAAGAAATGGACCATTATTGTCGGAAAGTGTACGTTTTTGCAGCCGAACATTATTAATCGGTGTTCCTGGCTTGTGATAATTTTTTTCGGCATCGTCAAGCACGAGTATCCAATCAATGTGTTCACCCGGAGTTGGTGAAATAAATTTTTTCTCGCCGGTGTTGGAAAATTCGCCAATAAGTGAAGCTTCACCATTTCTGGGGTTATACCACCACGCGCGAACTTTTTCGCCTGTGATTGTGTCCATTCGTACAGAAAACTCACGTCCAACCGGAACGTAAATAAAGGCATAAGTGCCTTCAGTGTCACGTGTTGCAGCAAAGCGATATATTCCAGAACCGGGTACGGCACTTGTAACTCTGTCTGGTACCAAAATGTTCATATCGGGAATTCTGGTTAAAAACGGACGTGATTCAATCAATTTTCGTCCATACTGCATCTGTTCTGCTCCCGGTTGTTCAATCGCTTTGTACCACGGCATGAGTGGCCTATTGACTTCCCATTTGTTAGCATCTGCCGGGTCGTACATTTGCCACACTGAGTGGTGTCCGTAAGTATGTCCGAACGCCCCATTAAAAAGATTCCAATATAGCGGTCGCCGGACATCTGCCGCGATTGAATGTCCTAGATTATCAGGGCTAAAATGAATCGGATGATCTTCGTAAAGCGGTTCACCATCAAGAATTGGCTTGATGGGTGTTCTGTCATAATCCTGTTTGATTTTAGCATAAGAACCGTATTCTGGTCCGTGCCCATTTTGCCGCATATTAAAGTCGAGCCACGGTTCATCGTGAAAGTATTGCGAAGAACTTCCACCACCAGTAGGGTGAAATGTGATTAAATGAGTACCATTGTCACCACGTTTGATACCGTTTGCCATTGCAATCAGCGTGGCTCGTTCTTCGTCGTGTTCAATATTTCGGTCACCTCCGATAATCCAAATGACACCTTTGTCTTTGTAACGTTTGCCGATAGTTTCTCCGTATTTTTCAGCGTTTTCTGGTTTAAAAATCTGTTCCTTTGTCCAGTATCTACCCCAAGTTGGCAAAAAACCAACATACATTCCGCGTTTGTTTGCTTCATCAACGATGAAATCAACGTGATCCCAATAATCGTTTTCTGGACCGTCAATGGTAGCGAGTGATGCAGTTTTTTCATCAGCCAGCGGTAAGTGACCGTAAGCGTTAGGTTTAGAGTGACCATCAAGTTCTGCAAGAGCAACGGCTTGAATAACTGTAAAGCCAAGTTTTTGGCGGTTGTCGAGATAGTTTATTGCTTCTTCTCGGTCAAGCCTGTGAAACAATTCCCAAGCGGTGTCTCCAAGCCAGAAAAAAGGAGTATCATTTTCTGTGACGAGAAAACGCTTGTTTTCACTAACTTTAAGTTTAGGGAGAGCCGCTTCGGTAGCGTTTGAGTGCCTTGAATGCAATACACATGAGAATATAGCTATGAGTAAAATAATTGACGATATCTTTTTCATAATTAAGTGTGAATAATTGTAAGTGTGCAAGGCTGCTTGATTATGTAAACTTCGGAATTTTGTGATGAACATCTATTTCTGATATGCCTTCGGGTCTAAAAGACGTTTATTTGCAAATGCCTTAAACGCTTTTTGTGATTCTTCACTAAATTCGGTAACGTAAATGGATTCTGTTGCTTCACCACGAATATTGCGAAGCTCAGCACCTGTGTACATGCTTGGAAAATATGCGTGAAAAAATGTTCCATCGAGGTATCCATCACCAAGCTGATTTCCATTGCAATACTCACCTCGATGCTTGAAAGCCTGAACCATCGCGTCAAGCATCGGCACATGCAAATCGGTAAGTTGTTTCCACTCTCCGCTGTTTATATCGTTCTGGTCAGCGTTTGGGAACTCTGGGCGTGGGAGTACAACCCAATCAGCTTGTGTATTGCGTCTTGGCCACCAACAAAGTGGCGCACCAAAGTTGATTATACGAAAATGCTTACCTACCAGCTTTGATGCCCATTCATAGTGTCCATTGTATTCTGGGGCGTCAGTATAGTAAACAATAAATTTTTCGGCAATCGTCGGGTCAATGCAATACGCCGAAGCAAGAGTTGCAGCCTGTCCACCTATGCTTACTATCACCGGTTTATCTGGATCATTAGCAAAATGTTTGTTTATAAACTCGACATAGAATCGGGCACCGGCGGAATCTTTCCGCTCTCCTGCCTTTTCGCTGTCTGCTTCAGTCCCAACGATTACTTCAGGAATCCGCGTAGAATCAAGCCCTGATTGAATCGCGATGTTTCTCGCCTCTCTTGCCGTTTGCAGCCAATCTGAATGATAAAATCCCCAACCGTCAGTGAGCACTGGTGTTACGATCTGCGCCACTAAATTCATCTCTCCTGAGGATGCCATTACGAATGAAAGCTCATCACAGAAGACATCATCCCAAACGTCATTGTCGTATACCAATGGATTTGTTACCGCCTCCCCATCTTTAACGGTAATACCGTGTATGTAAAGCCCTTTTGGAAAACCGGGACGGTCAAACCCCCAGTCGCCAATTTTCGGAACAGAATTATTGTTCCAGTCGATTGTCTGTGGATTCCATCGGGCAATGACATTGATGTTTTGATGTTCGGGTATGCAACCGTAGTTTTCGGCGGCACCTAGCATACCAGTTAGAACGCAAAAAAGTACAACGTGCAAAGATAAGATTTTTATGTTATTTGTTGATGTCATTTGAATAACTTTGATTGAAAATTATTGAAACATTGTGTGAAAATTTTGGATTTATCCGTAAATATGTACTATACCGGAGCCCGGTATGGCAGTGCGCTTCGCGTGAAGTGTGTCGCCTCCCGTTGGTCGGCTTGTTTCCCATGCTTTTCAATGTTTGGTGCTGATCATCTTCAGCTTACCCTAAATTGGAAAACATGCAGTTTATGCCGGGCAACAGTATATCATAAATAAAACCCTATTCCGAAATCAACCGTAATGCGACACCGGTTTTCATGCTTTCAGGGACGGAAAATTCTTTGGCAACACTGTTTTCGTGTTTGAACGGAGCAATTTCGAGCTTCTCGCCACTTACCGGATTGAGCCAAGAACCAGCGTAAGAACCGACCGGCAACGTGATTGCCAACTTGCTGTTCCCTGTATCTCCGGCGGTGTCTCGTATGTAAATCGCATACTGTTTTCCCGGCTCGGAAAGGGAGTAAGTGGCAGTGCTATTTACATCATGCGTGGTGTCAGGTTGCATTTTCACAAAATCGAAGCTCTCGATAAATTGCTTCAAAATTCGCATCTGTTTACGGAAATTGACACCGCCACCGCCGGGCGTAGGATCACTTACTTTCCGTGTCCCTTCCGGTGTATGTATACTAAAAGAATAGTCTAGGTTGTTGTACAAACCGCCACCAGCCATGATAAATTCCCAAGCTTCATGTCGGTAATAATCGTCTTCGGTTCCTTGAAAGCCCGTTTCGTTCAAACCGATTACTTTGTTTAGTTCGTAGTTTTCTGTTACGGCAGTTGGCGGCGAAGCATAATGGAAATTAAAAATCGAATATGCCTTATGCGGATTATCAATTCTCGAATGGCCATTTTGTACGTTCCATGAAATCAAGTGTTTATTAGGCAAGGTTTTTTCAACTGTCTGTATAACCTCAGCAATATGGTCATGCCAGCCTTGTGTGACGCCACCAAAATATGGTTCGTTACAAACTTCAAAGTAAATGTTATCGAACTCATTAAGCTCATTTACAATTTTACGGACAAGTTCTTCCTGTGCTTTTAGCAGAGCCGGTTCAGTATCAAGCGTATAAACCGTGTTATGCGAAACGTTTCCGATGTTATTAACATTACTCGTTGAGTTCATTGGTGAGTATTTCCAACGATTATCGTTGTCATACATCGGGCAAAAAAGCACAAACTCGATTATGATACCGCATTTATCAGCTTCACGCATAATGTTTTTCAGTCTGCCGAAGTATTCATCATCCCAACGTGTCAAGTCGAATTTGTTTCCACCACCAATATAACCAGGTTCGTTACTTCGCGCCCACGGAGCGAGAAGTTTTCCCGAAAGCGGTGCCAGTGTGTTGTCCTGGATATTGAACGCCTCGGTTTCCTCACAATACGTACCACTGAAAACCCGGGTACAATTCAATCCGTCATCGGCAAGGGTGTTAAGGTATTTTTTATAATCAAAATCCCGGTTCAAAAGCATACCATAATGTTCACCGGAAGTTATTATCACGGTTGGCTTTTCGCGGAAAACAAAATAATGCGGATTTTCATGGTGCAAAGCTAATGGCGTTTTTGCATGTAATGCTGAAAAAGCCATAAACAAACCACCAAATACAAATAGTGCCCGAAATGCAAAATCGACTACTACTGTTTTTATCATAATTCGTAAGTTTCAGTTGTGATTAGTATTATTGAGATTATACAATTGTTGTATAAACCACTTTTCTACCTGCATTTTACTAATTATCATCCCGCATTTCAATAACGCGAAACTTTTGCCAAAAAACGATACTATTTATTAGTTACAGGATGTGCTGAAAGTGATATTTTAACTTGAATTTGTTCAGTATAATCTCTCGGTAATTTTGACGTCGTTATTCTATCACAAAAAGGCTTTATTGGCAAGAATTTAACCACGAAAAGTTGTGCCGCCGTTTTGTCCGTGTGTCAACGTTTCAGCTGGTCAAAATAGCCAAGTATTCTTGCGTTTCCCATCATCTTCAATATAATACACTGTTACGGCGATATTCTCGCGACACTCCATCCGCTTCCGTGCCTAATACAAGCACTCAGCAAAATATATGGCTCCCAGAACCCGCAAAACCAGTATGAAACTCAGATGCGTAACGTTCATTTGTACGTTTTGTGCAGTTTACGGTTTATCGTGCATGGTGCCATTTCCGATGCTCTTGCTCGAAAGGTTTTTGCCAAGCTGGGGGCTGCTTGAGATTTTCCTACTCTCGTTTTACAGTGTGTTTCTGGTAACACTGCTAAACAATCCTAAACGGTGTCGTAACGGTCGACGGCTTGCGTGGATGGTCTTTTCAGTCGCATTCTTCAGCCAACTTGTGCTTGGACTTTTAGGTGTTGAGAATATGCTGATGACTGGAAAATTGCACATTCCTCTCCCCGCTTTTATTGTTTTTGGGCCGGTTTATCGCGGAGGTTTTAGTTTTATGATTCCGCTTGTACTGATTGCGACACTACTGCTCGGAAGTGCGTGGTGCAGCATGTTGTGCTATTTCGGGCCGCTCGACTCATTCGCCGCAGGAAAACAGCCGGTCAAAACTCTCCCACCATTCTTGCAATGGTTGCTGAAATACGGCAGGCTATTGCTTCTTTGCCTAGGAATCACTGTAGCGATTTTGTTTCACAGTTTTCAGACACCGGTAGAAATAGTACTCGCTGCATCATTCCTGTTTGTGGCGGCGAGCTTGCTGGTAATCGTGACATTGTCACGCAAATACAACAGCATGATACACTGCACGGCAATCTGCCCGTTTGGGTTTTTGGTCGATGTTTTTGGGAAGCTTGCATCGTGGAGACTGGCTGTAAATGTTGATAAATGCAACAATTGCGGTGTATGCGAAAAGGTTTGCCGCTACCGAGCAATTTCAACTGAAGCTCGCGAAAGAGGAAAAATGGAGTTGCAATGCTCGCTCTGTTTGGACTGTATTTCCGTGTGTAAAAAAGATGCGATATCTTTACGCTCGACATGGTTTCCGCTCTCAAGCACCGCAGCAAAACGTGTATTTCTGGTTACTCTTGTGGTTGTCCATGTAGTTTTTCTTGCGTTTGCCAGAGTTTGATCTTTTGTAACTGGGCACCTCTATTAATCCTGCTATTAAAACACCAATGTATTTTGGCGAGTAATCACACACGAAAACAGTTTGTAATCAGACGAAAACGGACAAATTGGAACATTTTTATCCCCTAGAATTTATCACGTTGAGGTCCATTTTCGACCGTGAGTCACAGTGACACCATCTCTGAAAGTGACACCCCGTCAAGAAGGGGCTTCGTAAATATTGGTTAATAAAATTAGTCAATTCAAGCGTATCATCTCCGAGCCGAGTGGGTCGGTGTTTTTAGTCAGTACACTGGAATACAAAGGGTTTACATTTAACAAATCTACTTCTCATCAATCGTTCGTTCCAATTTATTACGAAGCTGCACGACCCAATTGGTTCACGCCCTTTGCCGCTTGCACCTCAATCCATCTCTTCGTGAACACGACCCGCGATTACCGCAAGTCGCTCGATACCACTGGTGTCGACACTGATGATTTTTACCGATATTCTTGAATACATCGCGGGACCTAATCATAAATTAGCGATGCGACAAACAAACGATTCAACTTTTTTGCCGAGGAATAACCGGACCAACGGTAATCACGCCTTTGATTTAACCTGGGGTTTCTCCTTGTTATTCAAAGGCGTGACGCTTTTCTTGATACCATGATTATCGTTGCCATACCCCGAAAACCTGCGGCCCACAGAGATGCTTGCCTTCTTCCTTTTTTTCTTTGCAATTGGCTTGACCTCTTCGTAACGAAATTGGTACGGCTTGTCCCATCGGAACATGTGCCATATTATTGTCGTCAATTTTCGCATTGCTGTGACGCGAGCTGTCATTGTTCCTTTTCGTGCTTTGATTTTGTTGTGCCACGCCTTCATCTGCGAGTCTTTGCGAAGAACGTGTATCACTGCGAAATTCAACACCTGACGAGCAATTGGGCTGCCCGCTTTTGTGACACCTCCCAAGCGTTGTTTTCCCGCCGCGTTGTGATATCCTAGTGTCATTCCACAATAGCTCGTATCAAGCGTTGGCATCACGATGGTCGTTTTTTTGTTTGAGGAATGATCAGGTTGGATGAAAACTATTTCGTGCAATTATATTTTTTGAGTTTTTCGATAAACCAGGCGTTGAAGCCATAAACTTCGAGGATCGCCATGAAGCCGCGATGCTTGCGGGATTTTTCGACGAGATTGTCGAAAATTTCGTTAATATCGTCATGCGTGGTACTAACTTGCTCTTTTTGGATGATGTCACCATGTTCGTTACGCAAATTGATTGTAAGTTGATACTTGTGTTGGTCAATAGCTAAGTACAGCATTTGGGTCTCCATAGGTTGAATGGTTTGTTGGTAAAACCAACATTAGCTTACGAGAGATCCTTTTGCGTTTTCTTTGTTACGACGGAGGATTACTTTCTGAATATCATGGTGGCAAAATTTTGAGTGAGTGAATGAAATGTTTTGTCGAGAAGGAAAACATAACGTCACTGCCCAAACTTGTCGATATCAATTCAGTTCGTCTTCGAGATTTTGTGATTTTTAGAGGTACTCTTTACTCTAGCGGGGTAAAATACTGATATGTAGTTAATTGCTTGAACCTTAAAGTTATTCAGTTGGTAAAACCAAACCATTTCTTAGCTTTTACAGTTTGTAAATCTCAGATGTGTATACAACTTAGTAAGTTAATGTCGAGTTTGTCAGCGATGTCGATTATGAGTGTGCAGGGGATTGCACGATACGCAAAAAATGGTAAGCTTCCACTGTTGTACTGTATTCACTTACGAGGATTATAAAAATCTGTAATCACGCAATGCCTGAATTGACACAGCCTGATGATGCTTTAAGAATTCTCCGTGAAGGTAACGCTCGGTTTGTAACCGGTAAACGCGAGCATCCACATGAATTTTTGACGCGTGCTTATGAGACCGCTAGAGCGGGGCAAAACCCCGTTGCTGTAATGCTTTCTTGTAGTGATTCACGTGTCCCGCTAGAAATAATCTTCGATCAGGGATTAGGTGATATTTTTGTAATTCGTGTCGCTGGAAATGTTTGTGGTCCGTTAGAGGCTAGCTCAATTGAATTTGCCGTTACCACCACAAAAACCATGCTTTGTATTGTTCTTGGTCATACGAAATGCAGTGCCGTTTCAGCAGCCTGTCGCTCTGAACAGCATGACGGTATTATCAACAATTTAATCGTTGCGATTGAACCAGCTGTTATACGTACTGTCTCGAAAAGTAAACACGAAAATAAAAATGACTATGGCTTTATAAACGATTGTTGTATGGAAAATGTTTTTGTACAGATGGAATCGCTTTTCCTTCAAAGTCATGTGGTTTGTGAACTCGTTAAAGCAAAACAGCTCCTGATTATCGGTGCAATTTATGACATTGAAATTGGCCAAGTAACATTTCTCGGACCTCCGCCAAATCAGGATATTCTTATTCAAAAACAATTAGGGGTAAAAACCCCTGCTTAATTTTACAACTCAATGAGAACAATCAATATTGTTGATGACTGGGCCAAGTTACGTCTACCAAGCGAAGTACTTGCAGTTTTGAAACAGGCGAAGTCAGTTACTTTTCCAAAAAATCGCGACGAAATTTTGTCTTCGGCAATGGGTAATTCGGAGAACGATACTTATGAAGTGGTGTATGATATTCCTGATAAAGGTCCGGTTGTCGAAGCAACCGTGGTACGCTGTAAAAACGGTTTGGCAGTGAATTATACCGATCCGGCAATGCGACGCCGTGATCCTGACTGCCTTGTCGTTGGCGACTCGCTGCCAACAGACAAGTGTTCGTTTACGCAGCGATTTAATACTCCATTTGATGCCATGCGAACACAGACTTTCGACTGGTTGAAAGAGCAGGAATTAAGTGTGATCGCTTTTATTCTGGGTGGACACGAACCGGACAGCGGTAAAGGCGCACTCCTTATCTGCCCGTCAAACGCAGCGTTTTTCCTTGGTACGCTTGCCGATTTGCAGGGAATGCTTCCGCCGGACAGAATTCCGCGTAATTTTTTGGTGAACGCAATAATTTATCTGGCACCACCATTCCGGCACACACACTTTGACGGCAAACAAGTAGTCGTGCATAACCGTACTGAAGATATCCACGAGGTTTTTGCGTACAACTTATATCCCGGCCCAAGTGCTAAGAAGGGAATTTACGGCGTGCTTCTTAACATCGGAGAAACAGACGAAAGAATTACTTTGCACGGATCAACCGTACAAGTCGTGACACCGTATGACAACGTAACGACTTTCATGCACGAAGGAGCAAGCGGTTCCGGTAAAAGCGAAATGCTTGAGTACGTACATCGTCAGGAAGACGGAAGAATCAGGCTTGGAAAAAATATTGTATCCGGTGAAGAACGACGTCTTACCCTTAACCAGACTTGTTCGCTTCACCCTGTTACGGATGACATGGCAATGTGTCTCGGCATAAATGATTTCTCCCCGCAAGGCAAGGGACAGAGTGGTTATTTAACTGTACATGATGCCGAAAAAGCGTGGTTTGTTCGTGTTGATCATATCACACAATACGGAACTGACCCGCACTTGGAAGCTCTTACGATTCATCCGGAGGAGCCGCTTTTGTTTCTCAATATTGACGCTGTTCCAAACTCCACTTGCTTGATTTGGGACCACATTGAAGACACACCGGGTAAACGGTGTCCTAACCCACGAGTGATTCTTCCCCGCCATTTGATACCGCATGTCGTTGACAAGCCTGTTGAAGTGATGATAAGAAATCTTGGTCTACGTACACCTCCGTGTACCGCGGAAAAACCGTCTTACGGTATTGCCGGTTATTTGCATTTGTTACCTCCGGCTCTTGCCTGGTTGTGGCGGCTGGTGGCACCTCGCGGTTACGCCAATCCGAGCATTGTAACCGAAGAAGGGTTGTCGAGTGAAGGTGTCGGCTCGTATTGGCCGTTTGCCACCGGTTGCATGGTGGATCACGCTAATCTGCTTCTGCGGCAGATTCGTAATACTCCATTGGTCCGTTACACATTGACGCCGAACCAGCATGTTGGTGCGTGGAAAGTCAGTTTCATGCCGCAATGGATTGCCCGTGAATATCTTGGACGACGTGGAATGGCAAAGTTCCCGGCCGAGAAATTGCAAGCGTCACGTTGCCCGTATTTGGGGTATACTTTGAAGACGATGCAAATTGAGGGGGTTACATTTCCCACCTGGCTTTTACGAGTGGAAGAGCAACCGGAAGTACGGAATGAAGGTTACGACGCCGGTGCCAAAGAGCTGGAAGTATTTTTCCACAAAGAACTTCAGACGTATTTGAAATCGAACCTCGACCCACTCGGAC
>JBOFQC010000228.1:0-3358 GCA_051660725.1 Thermoguttaceae bacterium | reverse complement strand
ACTGAGTAATTCACGCCTGACCAGCTGCGAAAGAATCGGCGTACTTGGCTGCTTTAAAATCTTTTCCACCTCTTCCGAAGTGATCGGTTGCTTATACGCTACAACGGAAAGCACATCAATTGCGGACTGGGAAAGCCGTGCTTCTTTTATCCGTCCGTAAAATTTGGTCCTGATTGATTCGAAATCTTCACGGAGACAAAGTCGAAATCCTTCATTTTCTTCAATTATTTCGTAAGGACAATTCCAAGCCTGATACCGTTGGTTTAAGACTTGCGCACAAGTTTGAACTTCTTCCGGCGTTACGTTTCGCATCAGTTCGGACGCTCTTTCCGCAGTAAGCGGCCTGTTTTCCTTATCCCCGACGAACAGCATTGCTTCGAGAATGGAAAGCGGCGTAAGTTCAATTTGCTCATGTTGTTCTGCGGCATCACTTAATTGAGGTTCTTCAAACTCATCTTCTGAAAAATCGGACGAGTCGGAGTCGTACTGCTCGTTTTGGAAATCATCTTCAAAAAAGTTGTCGTCTTGGTCGTCCTGTTCCTCCGAATAATTTTCTTCACCGTAAATATCGGAAAAAAAAGCGTCTTGGCCGGTTTCGCCGCTTGATTCGTCGAAAATGGCGAGTTGCGGCTGATCTTTTGGTTTTTTTTTCGCTCTTTTTTTTGTTCGTCCTTCTGCACTTGCGAAGTTGTTCCAATCGAATTCTTCCGGTTCCTGATCGTCAACCGCCGAAAGTGCTTCACGCAAAAGTTCGAGTGAAAGTATTTGGTCTTCGTTTGTTTCCATTAGTTGCAAATGTCGGTAAGCGTTAGTTAGTCCCGTTGCCCTGCTACCAGTCCGCCTGTTATTATTCACAGTTGCGGATAAAATGCAAGTTGGGAGTTATTGATAATAGAGAATTTTGATCCGCATAAGTTTCGCGACTTGCGTTACATGGCTTTCTGTGTCCGCTCCAGGATTTTCCAACCGTTTCCAGCATACAAACAAAAAATAAATGCAATATTCAGAAAGTTCATCAGACGACATGTCGTCATCCAAAAACCAGACAAATTCCGCTAATTCTGGCATTGCGCCGCTTCCTATGACCCGTGCCGAAATGGACCAAAAAGGGTGGGAAGAAGTCGACGTAGTTTTCGTCACGGGCGATGCTTACGTCGATCACCCAAGTTTTGCCGCTGCACTGCTCGGAAGAGTTCTAGAAGCCGACGGATTCAAGGTCGCAATACTTGCTCAGCCCGATTGGCACAGTGCCGAAGCGTGGACTACTTTTGGCAAGCCGCGGCTCTGTTTTTGCGTCAGTGCCGGAAATATGGATTCAATGATAAACCATTACACGGCAAACCGAAAGGTAAGAAACGACGACGCTTACAGTCCAGACGGGCAAATCGGTTGCCGACCGGATCGGGCGACTCTTTCGTACTGTCAACGTGCCAGGGAAGCGTATCCGGGCGTCACGGTGATTACCGGCGGTGTGGAAGCGTCGCTTCGCCGTTTGGCACATTATGATTATTGGAGTGATAAAGTAAAACGCTCGATTTTAATGGATTCTAAAGCGGACATGCTTGTTTACGGCATGGGCGAAACACCGCTTTTGGAAATCATGCGTGGGCTCGCAGAAGGCAAAAAATGTTCCGAAATGCGGGATATTCGGGGAACGGTGTACCGCCTCGGCGCTTCAGAAGATTTGCCGGAAGAAGACGAAAACACGCTGCATTTACCGAGTTGCGAAGAAGTTTCGGAAAATACCAGAGAAGGCAAGGATAAATTTTCCGAAATGACCAAAATGGCTTACGAGAACCTGAATCCGTACTGTGCGAAACGGCTTGTGCAGGAACACGGACAGGAAGCAATTATCGTAAATCCTCCTTCTTTTCCGCTTTCAACGGAAGAATTTGATCGGATTTACTCGTTGCCGTTTACACGAAAACCGCATCCGTCTTACGGGAAATCTGTTATTCCGGCTCTTAACGTTGTGAAAAACTCAGTTCAGATTCTGCGCGGATGTTTCGGAGGGTGTGCGTTCTGTTCGCTCACCGCTCACCAAGGAAAATTCGTGCAAAGCAGAAGCGAAAAAGCTATCTGCCGGGACGTTATCGAACTGACGAAATCGGACGATTTCAAGGGAACAATTAGTGATCTTGGCGGACCAACCGCGAACATGTACAAGCTCGGCTGCACAAACGAACAGATGCGAAACGAATGCCGCCGTGTTTCGTGTTTACAGCCGGAAGTTTGTCCGAATCTGAATACCGACCACTCGTCGCTGATTTCGCTGATGCGGAGAGTCAGGGAAATTCCAGAAGTGCGTCAGGTTTTCATTGCTTCCGGTGTGCGAACCGACCTTGCGCAATTTGACCCACTGTATCTCGAGGAGCTGATTCTGCACCACGTCGGCGGATTCTTGAAAACGGCACCTGAACACACGGAACCGCATGTTTTACGGCTGATGAACAAGCCGCCAATTGAAAATTACGTCGAGTTTTGTGAACTTTTTGCAGAAAAAAGTAGCGAGTGCGGCAAAGACCAATTCCTCGTCCCTTACATGATTGCAGGCCTGCCTGGCTCAGACCTTAAGTCAATGGTAAGAGTTGCAGTATTTTTGCATCAAAACGGAATCCGTCCGCAACAAGTTCAAGAATTTATTCCAGGACCTTTTGAACTTGCGTCGAGTATGTATTACACTGGAGTAGACCCGTTCACCATGAACACGGTTTATTCCGCTCACGGTCTGCGTGAAAGACGCCTCCAAAAAGCGCTGCTCATGTACTACGACCCGGAATACTACCATGACGTTAAGACCGCACTAATTGAAGCGAACAGAAGCGACCTGATCGGAACCGACCCGGAATGTTTGATCCCGCCGTATCCTTCAAAAATGTCGGCTTTGAAGCAGTCGTCGAGAATAAAAAGACTTTCTCGAAAAGATATGCTTGAAAAACAGCAGAAAGCACTTTACCGCGAGGAAATGCAGCGGCAAAATGATCGAGGAGGCCGTGATTCTGGTCGCCGCTCAGATAGAGGTGACAGAAGCAGAGGTGACCGAGGCCCAAGGAGCTTTGACCGTTCGGACAGACCGGCAAGAAGTTTTGACCGGGGCGGAAGTGACCGAAATGACCGGGCTCCGAGAAGCTTTGACCGTTCGGACAGACCGGCAAGAAGTTTTGACCGGGGCGGAAGTGACCGAAATGACCGGGGACCAAGAAGCTTTGACCGTTCAGACAGACCGGCAAGAAGTTTTGACCGGGGCGGAAGTGACCGAAATGACCGGGGACCAAGAAGCTTTGACCGTTCTGACAGACCGGCAAGAAGTTTTGACCGGGGCGGAAGTGACCGGAATGACCGGGGACCAAGAAGCTTT
>JBOFQC010000227.1:0-1565 GCA_051660725.1 Thermoguttaceae bacterium | reverse complement strand
AGGAAGATGTGGTTTTAGACTTTGAATTAGGACGCCGGAACTTGAAAGGAACAGTTGTCGATATTTCCGAAAACCGCAAACCCGTTGCGGATATTGAGGTTGGAGCACCAAAATTTGGCGGCACTTTTGATTTTGGGCGTGGTTACTCTAGTGAGCCATCACCGCTTACAAAAACAGATAAAAACGGCAAATTCCAATTTGAGGATTTAAGTCGTAGCGACATGATGTTTCTTGCCAAAGGAACATCGAAAGACCTGTATGGTTTTGCATATGTAGATGAATCGAAAGACAACCTCGAAATAGAAGTGGCTCCGCTCCAGAATGTTTCAGGTCGGCTTATTCGCTCAGATGATTCCAAACCGCTGGCGGAATATGAAATTATGATAAAAGCGGTATTGATTAATGAAACGACTGAACAATGGCCGCCTCGATACTATGAGCTTGGGTTTCCCACCATTAGTGTGAAGACTGGCAGTGAAGGGCGGTTCCAATGTTCCGGCCTTATGTATGGTATTGATTATTCGCTGCGGTTGCAACCAAAAGACCCGGATGGTTGGGATATTAGTTTTTCTTTCACCGAAAAGGGCGAGATTACCTTATTTCGGATAGACAAGCCGGAAGAAAAACAGTTAGGTGATATTTCCGTTCCACAATCAAAGTACGAGCCTTCCGGCTGGCAGATGCACAATGCGACTATGGTTGGTAGTTTTGTGGAGGATTTTACCAAGAAATACACCCAGGCACAAAGATACGCCAAAAAGAACGGTCAAAATATTGTCGTTTTGTTGACTGAGATTAATTTTTCAACACACCAAAAATTTCTCGAACTATTCTACGACGATCCCGAAGTCAGGGCTGTTTCAAAAGGTTACCAATTATTGGTTCGTGAAAACCGCCGTTTTTCGGATTACGATAATGAACAATTTAAGCCGGTTGCCGAAAAACTTGGACTTAACCCGGATGATATCAATGAGCCGACAGTGTGCATTCTCAATGCCGAAGGAACGCTGCTCGAAGCCGTTCCCTGGGCTTCTCTCCGAAAAAAGAGTAATGAAGAAAGGCTGTCCTTTGAAACCGATTCTGTAAAATTAATCGAATTACTAAAAAAACATTCGGCGAAGTAGTACGCAAATGTTTCGCGAATGTCAGTAACAGTATTTATTGTGGGTTTATACCGAAGTAGGAGGGGCACGTAAGTCACGTATAAACCCACAAATTACGGGCTGGGAGGACAATTCCGTTTTTACTAATGTTACGTAGCATGGTATAGGTGTACCATCTTTTTTCTGGTGCGTCCATTCGAAACTGATTTGCTCATCCGTTTAAACGCGTTTAAGATGTTCTGCACTCAGCTCGGACGATTTACCGCCTGAAGGTTGGAATTCCGGTGAAAGAGTATCGTATAATTCGCCAAATTCACTAATATCTGTACTTTCCAAGAAAAGTCGTTAAAAACACGAATAGAAACAAGTCCGGCACTTGTGATATAATGTGATATTGTTTCACTAATTTCACAACAAACCGCAAGGAGGCCGGAACATGAACGCATGGATGCGAAAATCGCC
>JBOFQC010000226.1:0-4063 GCA_051660725.1 Thermoguttaceae bacterium | reverse complement strand
CTGACACCGTATTTTCCAACGGTTTCTAAAAAATCACGTTTGGAAATACCGGCAATATCAGCGGCCCAGCCTGAAGAAATCTCGCCTCTATCAAAAAGCATCGCAGCAACAAGCATCTTCACATTTTTTTCGTCTAACTCAGAATTATCTGGTAATTTAACTTTTATTTCGAATGTTTTCATTTTGTTCACATCCTATATAATTAATCGAGTCGCCGCGTCCAGTTCCGGGAGTTCGGCTAACCTCAGTGATGTGCCGTTTTACTTGTTCGTCGGTTTCTTCCGGCGTAAGGAACGAGGCCGCTTTGTTCGGGTAAATCTCATACATTATACGGTATTTCTTCGGCGTCAGGTTCGGCATTACTACGTTTGCACCACGCGAAAGGCCGAGTTTGCGTCCGTTTTGCGTGTCAATTGTCGCCACGGCTGTTGTACTCGGAATGTTCGTAAGCGGACAAAGCATCCGAGCCAAAGCTATCATTTTGAAAACCAGAACCTCTGACGGAGACACTTGGTTTTCCAGACTTGGCGGGTCGATTTGGTTTTCATTGAAAAAGTTCAACTGGTCGGTATTCCATACCGCCGGCGTGAACATTCCCGTTCTCTCATCGCCTGGAAAAATTTTGCCGAGCGGCGTGTTCGGATGCGGCAAAAACGGACCCAGCCCGATCATGTCTAGGTTCTGGCCCTGAAATAAAAGCAAATCGTTAACCAAATCAGTGTACTTTTGGCCGGGGATTCCGACCATTATTCCGCTGCCGATTTCGAACCCGATTTCGCGTAATTTCCGCAACATTCCGAGCCGAGGATGTTCTGTATTCTCGGCATAAACCTCGCTTACGCCCCTAAAACCGGGGTGAATGGCGTGGTACAATTGCACATTCGACGTTTCAAAACGGAGTAAATATCTGTCCGCTCCCGCTTTTTTCCAAAGCTCCCAAGTTTTTTCGTCCTGTTCGCCCAAACTGAGCGTAATCGCAAGTTCCGTTTCCCCTCGAATCGCTCGCACACATTCGGCAATGAACTCTGACGTAAGTCCCGGGTCTTCGCCGGACTGAATTACTATTGAACCATATCCGAACCGAACCGCAAGCCGGGCAGAATCTAAAACTTCGTTTAGTGAGAGTCGGTAACGGTTTGTTTCAGAATTGCCGGCACGGATTCCGCAGTACAAACATTGGCGGCGACAAATATTCGAAATTTCTATCAAACCACGTAAATGCACCTGTTCGCCAACCGATTTTTTCCGCGTATCGTCGGCTTGTTCCCAAAGCGACTCAAGCCGTTGCGGGTCGGTTTCAAGTATCCAGGAAAGAATTTCGTCGTAATTCATTAACGTAAATAGGGATAAAACGTAAAAAATATGAGCAAGAGTGACATTATGAGTCGTCTTTTACGGATTCGCGGAAGCGGAAAAAAACACTTTTTCAACGAACCGTTCTGCCGGTAAGTTGGCTTCCGGGCCAATTTCTTATGAATCTATCAATTTCCCGAATAACAACTTCTTTGTTGATCCAACCGAAACCACGAAAACCAAGCTCCATTATTATACGATCAAATCCTTGCTTGTCCAAATTCGGTGCTTTTTGCGGTGCGTTTTCGTCACAATACAACGAAAGAAGTGACCAAAGTACAGGTTCTGCGTTTTTATCCCAACCGTGTTCGTTTGGATACGCGAAGTCCCAAAATATATCCCACAAACTTACAGTTCCGTCTTCCGAACCGGTTAGAATTTTGGCACTCAAAAAGTCAGCAGAAATACCCGTAATCGCGTTTGAATGCCCTGACAATGTTCTTAACAACTTGCCGCTTTCGACACTCCAGATTTTAACCGTTCCGTCCCGTGATGACGAAATAATGAATCGGTTATCCGCTGAAACATCAACGGACGTGATTTCAGCAAGGTGCGCGGAAACCTGGCGAGGTTTAAGTTGCTGTTCTTTCGCATCTGCTCCTGCACCGATGTTTCGGATATCGTGTATCTCAATAATACCACCTTTAGTCGCCGTGATTAAACTCCCGTATCCGAAAAATGTTGTAGAAGCTGTTATCGGCAACTTCCCGCACTGCGTGGTGTTAAGAAGCCGTTGGGTTTTCGCATCCCAAAACTTCACCGCCGCATCGTCGGCTGATGTAATTATGTATTTCCCATCACGACTGAACGAAATCGAGTTGATGCCACCTTGATGTGCATTCCAAACACCAACAACCGTGTCTGACACCACATTCCAAAGTAATACGGAACCGGACGAAGTCGCAATTGCGGCAAGTTTACCGAGTGGATGAAACGCAACCTTGCTGATTGAACGGATATTCTCGTTCAAAGAACGTAAACACTTTCCGTTACTCGTACTCCAAATCTTAACAGTAGTGTCCCAGGAACCGGACAAGATATATTTTCCGTCAAGTGTAATCGCGATATCACGAATCCAATCCAGATGTCCTTCAATAACACGTATAATTTTTCCGCTGTTCAGGTTCCAGATACGAATGGTTCGGTCACGTCCAGTCGAAACGCCAAATCTCCCGTCAAATGAAATCGCAACCGCGGACACCGCATCTTCATGCCCTGTAAATGTTTGCGAACATATAGAATCCACTGGTGCCAGACGCACACATTTCCGCGCTAAAAAATCCCACGGAATTTCTTTCTTGACAATTTCCCAGCCGGAGAGTTTTCGCATACTTTCAAGAAACGTCAGAGCCTTGCTTATCTCGCCGGATTCGATAAGTGACGTAAACGTCTTGAAACTGTTTGCCATTTCATTTTGCTGCCGTGATAATTCCTCGCTACTTGACACAAGGCAAAGCATAATTGGCGCACGTAAATGCTTGAAACTGCGACATAAAAGGCTGACATTCCACATCCGTAACGAATTATCACCAAGCAGGGCCAGCAAGAACGCACCACTTTTGCTGATATAAATCGCTTCAATTGAGCTGTTAACATTCGCAATTGTTCGGACGCATCTACCTGTCACAAGTTCCCAGATTCTTATCGTTTCGTCGTTTCCGCCAGTAGCAATCCAGTCACCACTCCGTCCGCCGACATCAACCGCGGTAACTTGCGCTTCGTGGCCGAGAAGCTGGCTAAGTACCTCTCCAGAACGCCTGTCCGAAATCTTCACGGTGTTGTTATCCGCTGTTAAAGAAATCTCTCGTTTGATCGTAATTGAATTTTTATCATTTTCCAAACCGGAGCCCAAAATCCAGTCGTGATTCTTTTGCTGCCTTCCCCATTCGACAAGTCTGAAAACTGTCTTTTGCACTTTTTCTTCGCTTTCGTCGCTTTTAACAAGAAAAAACTTGTCACCCGAAGAATCTGTCAAAAGTTCCCACTTAAAGTCTTCGCTAATTGCTATTTGCGTCTGTTCTGCATTTCCAGAACCGTTATAAGCGGAATCTGAACGACGCAGTCCCAGAATTTTTCGTCCGGTTTTTGTGTCTGACACCACGAAGTTTGTTTTGTCAACGGCGACAATAATGAACTCCTCTTTGTCGTCAAGAAGAACACCTGGAAATACGCCGTTGCTCAATGCAAGCCGTTCTATACTAAACCGTTCGAGATAACTTACGCTTTTTGACGCCAATTTTTTCGCGCTGTCCAAAGCGCGGGAAAATTCAGGACGTGGCTCTATTTCGCAAGCGTTTTCAAACGCTATTACTGCCGGAGGAATGTTGCCCCGTTCTCGCTGAATCAGTCCGAGCGCATAATGTGATTGGGCATTTCCACGAATTTTCACCAACGATTCAATTTGTGACACCGCGTTATTGTCAGTAATATTTGCAGCACGCCAGTTTTGTAATATCTGGTTATACATCGCTTCCGGCTGCCACGGCTGCATTTGTAACGCCTGACGGAAATAATTGTCGGCCTCTTTCGGCTTGTTCAAGTCAAGAAGTGATGCCGCACGGTTGTTTATACTCTCGGCATTCCAACTCGTAGAACTTGGCTTCGTTTTCGGGAATGGTGAACCACTTACTTCTTCGTAAATCTCAACGAGTCGATCCGCGACTTCAGCCATTGAATTTGGGCGTTCTTTCGGATTTTCTTTGAAACAGTG
>JBOFQC010000225.1:0-2216 GCA_051660725.1 Thermoguttaceae bacterium | reverse complement strand
GGAACACCGAGTCCGTATTGGCGGTACTCATTTTGCAGCCCTTTCAGTTCGTAATCGGATGCGAACTTGAATTTTTCAATTTCTTCACCTTTCCAGCTGCTACTTGTCATTTTCACTGAGAAATCGCAATTGCCGGACAGCGATTCGACTGCGTATGTTTCGCCGGGCAGAAGTGCCAATTCGTTCCCGTCTCCCAACAGTTTCAGCAGATTCTGCAGCGATGTGTTATAAACCAGGCAGACGTCACGAAATTGCGGGTCGTACGGATTCCGATCCTGTTCAAACTGCGCATCAAACAGATAATGGTAAGAATATAAAATCGAAGCAAAATATATTTCAGCTGCAAACTTGGGATTCTCGTGTTCTTTTAACTTTGCTTCAAAATAGGCAATTTCAGCAAACGTGTAAAGCAAGTCTGGTGTCGGTTGATTTTCAATCGCTTTTTGCAGCTCTATTAGTGCTTTGATTGTATTTTGATCCGCGAGCCGCTCCAAGTCGTAAGTTCGTAGAGTTAGCTTTGCTCTGGTGGAATAATCCTTATAATCGGAGTAATTTAACTTCAGGTTATCAGCAACAGGATCAACGGAGACGCGGCGTAATTCAGCCATTTTTTTTGCTGCGCAGCCGGAAACGCCACTCAAAACAATGAGCGTTACCAGTAAAATCAGTAGTTGATTTTTTCCGCAAAAGGTTCGCATAAAATATTTACATCCGCCGACTCACGCAGGCGGCTCGAAACCGACTTATGTCGGCAGCTCGAAAAAATCATTTCGATTAATATTTATATAATCCCGGTGAAGTATACGAAACGCAACCAAGTGGGTCAATTCCGTTTTTGCCAGCTTAACACTACATAATTTATAAGGATTATTCACCCTGTATTAGATAATCTGTATTACCGTTCTGGGTGTTCCGATACTTTCAAGGTAGTATTTAAATAAATAATGCTGGATAATATGGTATTCTCTACAAAATAAGCTAAAATTAAGAAAGCAAAAAGTGTAAAATGAGTTATCTTGCCAACCTTTCAACAAGTTTTCAAGGTAGTGCTCAAAGCTGGTTCGGCACTGGCAGTTCGCCCGTGCCAATTTTTCGTGGTTCCCCTTTGGAGCAATCCGGTATGTTTGATCGTCCTCCTGTGATGAAGTTTACGCATCCGTTACCTTACGGTGCGATTTTGCAGGAAACTGGTGTTCAGTTCGTTGTTGTAAGCCGTAATGCAACCGCAATGCGTGTTTTGCTCTACGATAAAGTTGAAGACGTGGAGCCGAGCGAAATAATCGAATTCGATCCGAGCACCAACCGTTGGGGCGACGTTTGGAGCGTGTTTGTGCCCGGCTTGAGTGCCAAACAACTCTATCATTTTCAGGCGGACGGGCCTTTTGATCCGAACCGTGGTCTCCGCTTTGACGGAAGAGCGAGATTAATTGATCCGTACGCAAAAGCGCTTGCCGGCAATTTTCAACCTTCTCCAGACGGGATTATCCGTCCGCCCAAATGCGTCGTAATTGATGACGACGATTTCGACTGGCGCGATGATCGGCATATTCGCCGTGATCTTTCGGAGACGGTTATTTACGAACTGCATGTTCGTGGCTTCACGCATTCCAGAACCAGTGACGTCCGCTGTCCCGGTACGTATTTGGGGCTGATTGAAAAAATTCCGTATTTGCAGTCTCTGGGTGTTACAGCAGTCGAACTCATGCCTGTTCACGATTTTCTCGACTCCGGCGTTGAAGGTGAAAAGCCGAGAATCCAGAATTATTGGGGCTACGACCCGCTTGCTTTTTTCGCTCCGCACAGGGGTTACGCTTACGGAACAGACCCCGGTGCGCAAGTGCGGGAGTTCAAGGAAATGGTTCGAGCCTTGCACCACGCCGGAATTGAGGTTATTTTAGACGTCGTTTTTAATCATACGTGTGAAGGAAACGAAAACGGTCCGACCTTGAGTTTCAAAGGCTTGGATAACGGCGTTTACTACATGCTCGAAAGTGGTAAATACTACAAAAACTATTCCGGCTGCGGAAACACCGTAAACGGAAACCACCCAATTGTACGCGAACTGATTTTCAATTGTTTGCGGCACTGGGTGCTTAATTACCACATTGACGGATTCAGGTTCGACTTGGCTTCAATTTTGAGCCGTGACCAAGCAGGAAACTTGGTAGCCAACCCGCCAATGTTGGAGATGATAGCGGAAGACCCGTTGCTTTCGG
>JBOFQC010000224.1:0-11010 GCA_051660725.1 Thermoguttaceae bacterium | reverse complement strand
CAAACTGCTGTGCAAGATAAGTTGCGCACGGACCGCAGCCGTACCGCTTGAACTGTTTCCAATTCCGGTATTCACGCATTGAAGCGTAGCCGTATTTATCCAGAATATCTTGTGAAAGGGTGTCACGTTCTGCCCAGATCAACTCAGCATGAACACGTCGGTTAGCTTGCGTTTCAAGATGCGTGATTCGCCCAAGCAAAGATTCCTGCATCTCGGGTGATAGTAATGTTTTCGCGGTAAGAATATAACGTGGGTCGCTGCGGTGTTCGTACCCGACCTGAATCAGACGGTTTTCAGTTTTGGCGGTGTCAACCATTTCATGTGCCGCCTCGGGGGTGTTCGCAAGCATTGGTTCGCAATACACGTGCAAACCATTTTTAAGGGCGGCAATTGTTTGCGGAGCATGTACAAAATCCGGTGTCGCAACAATAACGGCGTCAAGTTTTCCTTTTTCCTCCGACAGCATTTCTTCTGCATCAGAGTAGGCGGCAATTTCCCGCTCCTCATCTTCGAATTCAAGGTACAACTTCGCAGAACGCTTCGCCGACGGGAGCACATCACACACCGCCGTGAACTGTAATTCCGGTATTCCGAGTCCGGCGTTAATCAAAGCCCGTCCTTGGCGGCCACATCCGATGACGCCGACTCGTACTTTGGTGCCAGCTTCGGTTTCGGGAGTTGTTTCACTGACTTTGGATTCGGTTTCGGTTTGCGCTAAAATGGTGCCAGGAAACGTCAGTGCCGACATTCCAAGACCGGAGCCGAGCACGATTCCGTTTGCTAAAAAATCACGTCGTTTCATTAAAAGTGTTTATTTCGTTTGGTTGTTTTTTACCCGCCGACTTACGTCGGCGGCTCGCTGATTTGATTACTCGCTGTTTTTTTCTCGCTGGTTCTTTTTATTAGCCGTGCCATTTGCGGGGACGGTTTTTGACGTTTTCCAACTCTAGCACTTCGTTCAGTAATCTGGTGTCTTCGTCGATTTCGTAATCGAACATGCCGAACACAGTGAAGTCGGCTCCGTTTGAGAAAGCGTATTCAAGTGCGTTGCGCGGCGGTATCGCTCCGGCAGCCATTATTTTGTACGCGATCCAGGGCCTTTCGACTTTTGCCATTACGTCGATTACTTTCTGCGCATCGTCGCACCATGACGAATCGTAATTCAAGTTCGCACTCGGATAATTGTGGTGGTGGAACGTCTTCAAATAATAATCGCTCTTGATTTTTTCCTTTTCGCAAACTTCAACTACTTCGAGTTTGTGGGCCGCGATTCCAACCGGTACGTCGAACGATTTCATCGTTTGTACCGCTTTTTTAATCAAGTCGGGCCGGCCAATCAATGCGTCGGAATGAACGCCCCAAAGATAAAGCGAATCGACACCAGCATCCACGCATTGCTGGCACATGCGGGTGTATTCCGTCATGTCGTCGTTTATCGGCGCGGTTGGGCAAATCATCCAGTTCATTTTTCCGCCCTGTTTTTTGTATTCTTTCATGCCGTCAACGACACCAGTCGCGGTGTGAATTACGACACCATTTACCCCATGAGCTTCCGCAAGCCGCATTGTCTCGAATATTTTTTCCGGCGTATTGTACCGAGCAGCAAGCGAATAAACGTAAGGCAAATCCCGTGAATGGGTGTAATGCGTTAATAAATTACCGCCGAGAAGCATACGTCCGAGCTTCAGACCTGCGATTTCACCGGTTGGCACCTGCTGTCTCGCTTCCGGAATGGGCGGCAATTTCACAAAAATGTCGGCACCAAAAGCCGGCATCCCGGCAGCGGTTGCCATACTTGCTCCAATTGCGGTTGCTTTTACAAAATTACGACGATTCATTTTTATTGACATATTAAAACTCCGTTTTTTAGAAATTGATTGATAACTTGTGATCGGTTTTTTCCTGCCGCTGATTCCGGCAATTATAATTTGGCAGTGTACTAATCCTTTATTTCGAAGTCATGCACTTCACCATTTTTCTTAACAGTCGCTTTGAGCGGACTTTTTTCTGCTTCGTATTTCGGATCTGTGATTCTAATTGCGGTTTCAGATTTGTGCGTTATACCGCTCACTTGGTCGAAAACCTCACTCGGTTCCAATCTTAACCCACGAATCATAACGATTTTGTCTCCAGGCGGTACTTTTGCTTCGTAAGTTCCGTTTTTTATTTCGGCCCCTTCAATTGAAGTTTTTCCATCAGCAGGCGCAAAAGCAATCGAACCGGAATCAACCGGTTCGCCGGCAACGGTCACTTTACCGGAGATTTTGACAAAATTATTTTTCTTGCATCCCGACACAAAGAATATAGAAAAACAGCATACAGCCACAAAACCGTAATATTGTCGCGGTGTAATAACGAAATGGTTATTTTTCATAAGTATTTATTGTTTGGAATTAAATCGAATCGGCAGCTTCACCGCCTTGTGACGAGCCTATAGCAACCCAAACATCAGCGTTTATTGTGCTTGAGTAGAAATGTACGGAGCCGTCACCTTTTCCAGCGTTGACACCGCCTGTGTGCCGACTTCTGGCAGCGCGATACTGGTCATAACCCGGTGCCCGAATGCAAAGACCTGGAATTGAGCCGTGACATGGGTCGCCGGCACAGCAACCACTGTCATAGAGAGAATCCGGTGTCGAACTGTTTGGAGTTTGTATTGTCATGAACATATTCGTAGTATCACGAGGGTCCATAAACGCCCCCCATGCACCTGGACTCGAATCGCTATCTGCGACAATTCCTTCAGACATAAAAACTGTATTTGACAAACCGTCTGTAATAGAACTGAGTGACTGAATTTTGTTCATGATAAACGGAGCTCCTCGAAACTGTTCGCGTTTATAATTCGGAGGCGCATCACCATCCCAAAGCCAGTCATTTCCGTAATTTATTAGGTAGTTTCCGCGACATCTGGTATTGGCGTCGTTTGTAAACATAGCACCTTTGCGGTCGCTTGGGCACCAGTACCAATCAACTTTGCCATAAAGCGGGTTCATGTATAACTGTCCTTGCGCATTAAGATACCACTCTGTTCCAAAAGCGTAATCGCTTGCCAATGCTGTTTGTTCCATGTAAGGCCATAACCGTGGAACCCATGTGTGTCCGGTCATGCCATTTGCCCACGGTGCTCCGGCATGTGTCGTACCGAGAAATGAGCCTCCATGATTATCGGCATAATTATGCCATCCTAACATCATTTGTTTGAAATTGTTACTGCATTGCATTCTTCTTGCCGCTTCTCGCGCGGCCTGAACTGCAGGTAATAATAAAGCAATTAAAATTCCAATAATAGCAATAACAACAAGAAGTTCGACAAGCGTAAAACCTTTTTTATTCACGCTGTTCGTCATCTTGAAATTTCTTGGAACACGAATCTTCATGTAGACCTCCAAATAAAAATTTTTAGTATTTATTGACCTTCACGAAAAATTTGAGAGCAAATTTTTTAAAACGTCAGTAAATTATGACACGAAAAGAGAAGTAATTTTGATTGAATAATAATAACTACTTTTCTAATATAATGATTTCTCAAAGTCAAGAGTTAAAAAATTTTTTGAGATTTACTGACCCGTTTACGAAAATTGGTAAAAGGAATCGTTACCTGTTGCTAGGGAAATACAAAAAGGCACCATGGTAAGCGTCCAACATTTCACACGATTTTTTGTTGGAAAAACACGATTTATCCTGGATTTGTTCCATTGAGTTTAAAATTATACTATCGCCGGGAATAAATTGCATGTTTTCAAATTTTGGGAAAACTGAGGATAATCAGTTCCAAACATTGAAAAACTCGGGAACAGAGCCGACCGATTCACGCCTCGACGGCAGGTCGTTCACGCCTCGACGGCAGGTCGCGGGAGGCGGAACACTTCACGCGAAGCTACTTATGCCTGAACGGCAGGTTTCCGCCCATACCGGGCTCCGGTATAACTATAACTAAAACTGGTTTTAGAACTGTTCTCCATATACTAATCAAGTTTGATTCTAGCATTTTTAGATAAATGCAACGTAATTATGAGTGTCGCATCACTTCTTCATCTCTTCGTCAATGGTTTTTTGAATGTCCGGCGGTAATTTGATACCAGCCATTCTTCCGTGTTTGTAGTTCCACGTCGATTTCACGTTTTCTAAGGTTAAGCATTGCAGACGGCTAAAATCACAGCCGGAGATCACCGAATCCGTTAGATTCAGTTTGCCAACGGGGGGCGAAACAATCTTGCATTGCGAAAAAACGATTTGTGAAAAATCGACTATGCCTTTCTCTGGAAAATTCAGTTTGTTGACATATATTTTTGGAAAGAATCCGTCTCGATAATTTTTTGTTTCCATGAGCTGTTTGATGTCAAAACCGTTTATGGATGTAATACGTATTTCAGAAATTTCAGCGTTATCAAAACTTGCGTTTTCCAGCGAGCCATCAAGTGACGTTCCTGTAAGAATAAAATCTGAAAAATCGACTCCAGACAGATCCGAAAGTAAAAAACATGTTCTTGATAAATCTTTGTTTTGATAATTGATTGTAGATTCCAGCTGTTCTGCTGTGAGTCCACTTGGCATACATGCACCGCTGATATTGGCATCCTGCAGATTACATCCATCCAAGCTACTACCTTGAAAATTAACATTTTGTAAATCACAACCGGAAAAATCACAATTCTCGAAATATGCTTCCTCGAAATACGATCCGAATAACGAGGAGCCGGAAAAATTGATGTTTATAAAAGGTTTGTTATGCCTGTGTAGGTGGATTCCTCTTAACTGTTGATTTGACAGATCAAAACCATCTTCTACTTTTATACTTTTTCCATCGACGAACACTTCATCTTCAATGCCGTAGTTTGGAAAATCAGAAAATACAGAGGCACATGCGGAAAGTACACAAATCGCAACTATAATCAATGACTTTTTCATAATGCTGTCTCATATTCAAGTATTAAAAAAGGGTAAGTCAACAACGTGAAATCGCGGAACTTCTCCCACTTTACTACTTGCATACGAGCTTGTCAAGCAAAATTTACTTGTTTTGTCAGCCAGAAACGCTTAGTTTTTTGTAGTTGTAATTGTCTTAAATACGACACCACTTTCCCAAGGAGTTTGTTGGTATAATTTTTTGTCTGTAACATTCGACAAAGAGACATTATACTTTGTTCCAGTGCCGTATTGCAAATTTGACAAAGTTTCGCCAGCGGCCAGAATGGTAAATGTTGTCGCATTACGAGTGAATGTGAGAAATCGAGTGCTTTCCGATTACTCAATCGAAGATTTGGATAGTGGATATATCGAAGCTGTTTCAGGTAAAGAACTACTGGAAAAAGAGCTGCGAATTACAATTGATGAGAAAGATACTGCTAAAATATTCATTATAAACAAAATAAAAATAAAGGTTTTATGCTTTTTTGGTTGATTCTGGCAAATTCATGGCTATAATAATAGTAGAGCATGTTGAGAGTCCAAAGATGTAAATTTAAATATTCACATGTGGTTGTGTAGTCGAATAGATTTAGTATGTTTTTGGACTTTTGTGCTATCTTTTCATTGGAGAAAAATTGTTTAAATTTTTTGACTTATATAAAGTCATTAATAATGATATAGATGTTACCATGTAAATCGTGCTAAAATGCAATTTACATGCAAAATAACAAACATGATTCTTTTCTATAGTATTATTTTATTAACAATTTTGGAGGCAAAAGATGAAGAATGAAAATGCAAACGTAAGGATGTGGGCGAAAAGTAAAATAAAAGGTTTCACCTTGGTTGAACTTTTAGTCGTAATCGCAATTATCGGTATTTTAATTGCATTGCTGTTACCGGCAGTGCAGGCAGCTCGTGAAGCTGCACGTAGAATGCAATGCACCAATCATTTAAAACAGTGGGGGCTTGCGATCCACACATTCCACGATGCTCAGCGTGGACTACCACCAGCGTGTATTGGAACCACCGCCGAAGCAGGCGACATGGAACGTTGGAATCGATCAACAATTTGGCCACTTCTATATCCTTACATAGAGCAGACCGCTTTGTTTGATCTCTACACCAACACGGAATTCGATGGTAGGAGAGGTTTTAACGTCAGGTATAGTAATCCATGGTGGAGATCGCTCAATTCCGAGCAAAAGAAAATGCACTCTTCCATTCCGATTATGGTTTGCCCAAGTCGTCGTGCAGCTGGCGCAAGCACTGATGGGGACTCAGATTCTGAAAATTTCAATTCTGTTTCAGCGGGACCGCTAGGCGATTACGCTTTTGTGGTCGTTGGTGTAAATGACGACCCCTCCAGTGGTCTCCCTTGGTGGCATCTAGGAGGTTCCAATCCGGTCCAAAATTCAATGCACCGCGGCCCTATCCGACAAGCAAGACTATCCGGTATTGATGGTAATTCATGGGCACCGCAGGATGCCATGTCACGCTGGGCTGATGGCACAAGTAACCAAATCGTTTTAGGTGAAAAACACATTCCGTTGGGAGCAATCAATCAATGCCGTACAAGCGATGCGGGTGCAACTGAAACTGCTCAGGCTGACTGTTCAATATTGAATGTTGGCGAACTTCGTACTCCGCCTTCATTTAGAATTGTGCGTCACCGATTTGCTTTTTGGGGCGACACTTACGATATAATGCCCGGTATTATTCCTTCAAACATGAAAAACTACGCACATTATTCGAACGCATCCTTTGGCAGTTATCACACCGGAGTATGTAATTTTGCGTTTGGTGATGGTTCCATACAAGCGCTTTCACAAACCATTTCGCCCACTGTACTTGCCTGCCTCGGTCAAGTTGATGACGGCAAATCGGTTTCGTGGTAATTTTTTTACTGACGTTTTCAAAAAATTTTATCTCAGGCTTTTCCAGACGATGTGAAAGTCGATTGATCACACAAACTGCTGTTTAACAAACCAGCACAAATTTTTTGCGCAGGTCAATAAGAATAATCAAAATAAACAATAACCTATATTATGAACAAAAGAAAGATATTCGTACTGATTGTTTTCATTACTTTGTTGACTGGTTGTTCCAGTCAACCGGGTGTTAAGGGAAAAGTAACGTTTTCCGATGATGGCTCACCGCTAACGCAAGGCATCATAGTTTTTGAGGCCAGTGGAAATGTTGCTCGAGGCGAAATCAACAAAGATGGTACTTATGTTATTGGCTCAGTGAAAACTAAAGATGGACTTCCTAAAGGACAATACAAAGTATACATTACAGAAACCGCTCAGATTGCTGCAGGTCCCAATGGTCCGGCATTGATTAGGCCAATTGATGCTAAATATGAAAATCCAAACACTTCCGGACTGGAAGTTGATGTTCAAAAATCGATAACATACGACATTAAGGTAGATCGGCCCGATTAGCGTGGCGGTTTTCAAATGTTATTCGTTATGCACTTAATGACACCTCTATTAATTCAGTTTTTAGAAACACAAACTCGGTAAAATGCGGAGTTTGAGAATTGTTTTTTGCTAAAAATAAAATAAATAGAGGTGTCGTTAAATCATGCTGTACGACGGTAAAAACTCACTTTTCCGATATTAAGCAGAACGAGTGCAATTTATTGATTTATTCCGATCAGGACAAAAGTGGCCCAATAGTAAGGATGACGCCATTTCTGATCGTCACGATTGTTTCTATACCGGAGCCCGGTAAGGGCGGTACGCTTCGCGTTAAGTGTGCCGCCTCCCGTTGGTCGGCTCCTTTTCCGAGTTTTTCAATGTTTAATGCTGATTATCTTCAGCTTACCCTAAATTGGAAAACATGCAGTTTATGCCGGACGACAGTATAAGTAAGCGTTCACGGAGATTGAGCCCGGAGGGTTGAAAAACATTGAAATAACGAGGGACACAATAATTCAGGTACGACACCACGTTCGTACACTGTTGTTTGTTCGCGTCCTTGTTCTCAGGAATCGTGCCCAAGCCGTATGCAAAATCGCTTACCGACGAGCCTGTATTTTCCACAGCCAAGTTGCGTACTTCACTTTGCGAACTTGTTTGGCGAGAAAACCTCTCAAAATTTTCAGCGACATGGTGGCATTGAAAAAGTCCTGCAATGTCTTGTACGACATGTGACACCGCCCTTTGAGATAAGCTGTCAAGGAAATCAATTTCAGCCCGAAAAGCCCGGACTTTTTTGACTTCCGGCAGCAACTCGGCAGCGTGGTGGCGTTGGCAATGTTCGCACCAATACCAGGCTTGTCGAAAGGTTTTCGCAGATGTTGTTAGTATCTTTTTTGTGCTACGATGCGTTCTTGAAGTTGTCTGATCAACGCCTTAAGTATGGCATTTTCGCATTGCAATTGGGCGATGATTTTGTCTTTGATGTCCATACGCCATATTGCACACTTTTTTTCTCACTTTACCAACACCAATTTCGTCGATTTACAACTCAAACTACGTGAACGGATACGAAATACTTTTTCCAAAATCAAGCTACACATTGCATGTTTTTGCCGGAAAGGATAAAATATTGCTTAGGGCAAAAAGACAGTTTTCAGTATTTCGCATTATTTCGCATTTTTTACAATCTAAACAGGAACAAAAAATATGTCTAATCAAATTAAACGTCGTGATTTTCTTAAATTCGGCTCGGCGTCGGCAATTTCGGCTGGTTTACTTGGCTCAGGTGCTTTTCCCGCACCGGCAATGCAAACAGGTAGAAATCCATCCGAGAAACTTAACGTCGTTTGTATCGGTATCAATGGTATGGGAGCAGGTAATCTTTCGCATATGAGAGACGAAAATATTATCGCAATCTGTGATATTGACGACAATAATCTTGAAAGAACGGGAGCCGAACTTCCTAACGCTAAGAGATTTTTTGACTTCAGAACACTTTTTGACGAGGTTAAAGATATTGATGCCGCTGTAATCACAACGCCGGACCACACACACGCAGTTGCAACAATTGCGGCAATGAAACGAGGCATTCACTGCTACACCGAAAAACCACTCGCCCATGATGTCGCGGAAATTCGAGCCATGCAGAAGCTGGCAAAAGAAAAAAAACTCCTCACGCAAATGGGGATTGTAATCCACTCATCAGACAATTACCGTCGTGTCGTCGAACTTATCCAGGCCGACGCAATTGGCGAAGTCCAGGAAGTACACGTCTGGTGTAACAAAGGTTGGGGCAATTTCCCGCATCCGAAAAACACCGAGCAGTGTCCGCCGCATATTCATTGGGACCAGTGGATCGGACCGTGTGAAATGATACCGTATGATCCTTGTTATCTGCCCGCAAGTTGGCGGAGTTATTGGGAATTCGGTACCGGTACTTTTGGTGACATGGCTTGTCATTTAATGGATTTGCCGTTCTGGGCTCTCGATTTGCAATATCCGATTTCAATTGAAGCGACTTGTCCAAACGATGTTGACCCGATTGTCGCTCCTCTTGACGTAGTCTGCAAATACGTTTTCGAACAGAAACGTAAAGACGGAACAACGTACAAATTGCCGTTCACATGGTACGACGGAGAGCAATATCCAGAAATCATTAAGGAAAAACAGCTTCCGCAGTTAGGGATGGGTATTATCTTCGTCGGTAAAAATGGAATTCTGCAAGCAGATTACGGACAGATTCAGTTGTTCCCGGAAAAGCAATACAAGGATTACGTTCATCCGAAAGCAACTATTCCGTCTTCGCCGGGCCAGCACAGCGAATGGTTGAACGCTATTAAGAACGGGAAGCCGCTACCGCAGAGCGAGTTTCAATACGCTGGTAGACTCTCGGAAGCGGTCCAACTCGGTTCCGTTTCGTTACGCGCTGGCAAAAAACTGCTACTTTGGGATGCAGAAAATATGAAAGTCACGAATGTTCCCGAAGCAAACCGTTTCATTGCCAAAACCAACCGTAAAGGTTGGGAAATCGAGAACTTGTGATTATTGTCTCTACATCATAACGTAAAATAGAACGCAGAAAAAATGGCATGTCGTTCCAGCAAGAACGAATAAATGCCAAACAACGTGGTGAAACGGCATTATTTTCCAAAGAAAGAAAATAGTGCCAACTGTGTAAAGCACGCCGCCAAGCACAAGCCATACAATGCCGCCGAATGAAAGCACTTCATATAACGGTCTGATCATAAAAATGCTTATCCACCCCATTGCGATATATGCAACGGTTGACAGGAAAACAAACTTTCCGGTCAAGAAAACTTTCAGCACGACCCCGGTGATACCAATTGCCCAAATTAAACCGAAAACCGTCCACGCAAGGCCGGGATAATTTGGTCTCAGCGCAACGAGGCAAAAAGGCGTATAAGAACCCGCTATCAGAAAATAAATAGCCGCATGATCGCATATATTCAGAA
The DNA here is from genome assembly GCA_051660725.1 of Thermoguttaceae bacterium. GTDB lineage: Bacteria > Planctomycetota > Planctomycetia > Pirellulales > Thermoguttaceae > JAVBSX01. The sequence continues at coordinate 701 of JBOFQC010000224.1, read as the reverse complement.
TGTATTTTGCTTTTGTATGCGTTATGGCATGGTACGCAGAAGATACGGTATACATTAAAATAATGGTACTGCCGTAAATTGAAGCCGCTACTATTTTCCAAGCAACTTGCGTTTGGCTTTGCGCACCAAAAACAAGCATCAGCACAATTGCCGCCACGCCGAGGTAGCCGCCAATTGCGTGTGTGAATGTGTGGTATATTTCCTCCGACAACGTAAAGTCGGGTTCGGGTTGTTTTTCTTCCAGATCAATCTTTGTGGTTGACATCTAGGTTTGTTAATCGTGCTACATTTGAGAATCCCTAAATCCAAGCGTATATTTTAACCAATTTGTGATTTTGCGTCCAGAGGAATCCTGCGTAAAAATTTTTTGCTGCTCACGAATTTTCAATTTATAATTCACGATGCTTGACAGACAAAGTTGTTTTATATAAAATCATGGAGTTCATAATGTTAAAATGACACCCATGTATAGCAGTAATATTAAAGATTCATTTCTTATAGTTCTTTTTGCAGGACTCGCATACACGGCTTTTCTAGGTAACTCTTTTTTATGGGACTGGGACGAAGCAATAAACTCCGCTACAGCTCGTGAAATGCAGCAGAGTCCGGATTGGTACGTGCCGATGTTTAATGGTGCGCCGAACTTTAATAAGCCGATAATGGTGACGCTCGGCATTATTATATCTTTTTCTCACCTCGGA
>JBOFQC010000223.1:0-4242 GCA_051660725.1 Thermoguttaceae bacterium | reverse complement strand
TTGAAAAAGTCGGTGTAATCGCCGCTCATATCAATTCCACCTTCTTTTTGATGCGGATTATGACATTCCAGGCAATACTTATCCCAGACAGGTTGCACAACTTCCTGATACGAGAATCCTTTGACACCCCACGCCGGTTCTGTCAATTCCTGCGGTTCGCGTCTCTGTGGCAAAATGTGATCACGAGGTGGTGTCACGGTGTTTCGTTCGGTGTGACATCCGACGCAACCTTGCACTTCGCCCGGCATGAGGTGAGTGAAAGAACGCATTCGTTGCACCGCCCGACCTTCTGAGTCGAGTGCAAGAAAATATATTGGCAACTCAGACGGCACCATGAAACATGCCGAACCGTCTTCCGCAACATCGGCAAAACCCCAGAGTTTCTTGGCCGAATAAGTGGCACCACATGATACCAATGGAAACTGAAAACCGAAAGCGGCGATGTTTTCAATCTGGTTCTGCGTGCCTGGCACCACACGAATTTGCGGCGAATGTACCCCTTTCTCGATTTCCTGCACAACGGCAATCTGTTTGACGTCACCACGCTTGATAACCGGTTCGAGTCCCTGATACACGTCCTGCATTGCGATAATCGCCCAATTTCCCGAAACGCTACCGTCTTCCGGCAACACAACGGAGTCGTCGTAAATCGTCGCTTGAGCAATTGGCGGAAGTGGCTGCTGTTTGTTGAAAATCGGTTGAACACTATAAAAACCAAGCCCGGTTTTGTAATCTTGCGGCAAAACAGTAGCACGTTTTCCGTCAACGGTGCGTAATTGAATATTACCGGATTTTGACACCAGATATTTTTCTTCGTCTAGCGGATACGGTTTTTCGTAAGGCCCGTAAAGTCCGTTCCCCCACTGCCCGCCGGGATTGAAAATGTCGACTTCATCCGTTGTGTTCAGCACCCCTTCAACAGCGTTTGGACCGTGCGTCCGGTCAATGATAACAATTCCGCCGGTGCAGTCGCCGTTATGGTTTGTGGCAAGGGCGATGATTTTTTGCGAGTTAGGAATCGCTCTTGCATCCATGAAAGTTCCTGGTGCCAACATGCGGTTACCAAAAAACGCCGCAAGGCCGGTACCGTCAGGATTAATCGTCCACAAGCTCTGAATCGGACATGCGGCCCTGTCCACGTATTCCCAGCGGGTGTAGATAATCCGCCCGTCATTCAACACCGACGGGGTGAAATCCATGAGGTAATTTGCGGAGAGTCGTTTTTGATTGGAGCCGTCACTTTCCATTCGGTACAGAACGGGTGATGTCACGACATAACAGTATGCGTATGCAGGTTTTCTGTCGGAAATAAAAGCGATACCACCGTCCGGTAACCAACATGCGTTCAGATTGTTGTACGGCGAGTTGGTGAGCTGTTTCAGCCCGGTACCATCAACTTTCACGGTCCAGATTTGGTAATTGTCTTCCGGGGCACCGCGGCTGATGTCCTGCAAATTTGACACAGCGTCAATCATGATTCGGCTGTTTCCGCGTTTCCATGAGAACACGATATCTTCACCGTTCCAGTGAAGCGAAGCGTCAATTATCATACCGTCACTTGAGTCGACGATTTTTTGCAGAGTCCCCTCGGCATCATTATCACTGGTGTCATTATTGACGTCATTTTTCGGCGGTGTGTAAATATAAAGTCCGCCGCCGGGTCTGTAACCTTCCACGTGGTAAGTATATACGTGAGTGATTGAAAGGTGGTGCCGCTTGATTACGAGCAATTTATCGAATCCGTAATCACCTTTATTCAGGTTGGCAAGCATTTCGTTTTCTTCCGGCGAACGTTTCTCTGTTGTTACATTCCAGAGCTGTTTTTCGCTTGGAATTTCAGAGTAAACGGCGATTTCCGACGCGCCGGGATTGACCGTGCCGGGAAAACTGTTAAGAAATTTAATCGTAACCGTACTTGCATTTTTGGGTTCCGGCAAAGTGATCCGCTGCGGACCGTGCTGCATTTCGAAAGAGCCGGCAACAACCGGTTTGGTGTCACCGTCAAGATAAAGTTCATAATCCTTGAACCCTTCTTGAAGCAGCATTGCGGTTCTTGGATAATACACCACTTCTGCGATTTTTTGTGGGGTGTCCCACTGAAGTTTGAACCAGCTTTCGATTCCGTCATTGCCTCGAATAGCCCACGCCAGTCTGGTGTCATTTCGGCACAAAGCGAGCGGGACATTTCCGTCAACGGCCCACTTGGCGAGGTAATCGCCGCTGTATTCGCTACTTGCCGACACTTTAGCGGTACTTGCGAGATTTTCCGGCTCTGACGCCTTTAATTCAGCGGTTAAAAGAATCTGAAACGTAAAGCAAAAAGAAATCAAACCGGTAATCAAGTAACTAAATCGCTTCATTTGTTCTGGGGTGTAAAGAGGAAAATAATCTTTTTGTATAACGGATTTGGATTATTTGCTTTGTCAACAACTTTCTGAATCAAGATTTTCAACAACAGTGTCAACTCACAAATGTTCTACACGTGCGACACAATTATCGCAAGTGGAATGAAACTAAAAATGAGAAGTATTTGCGCAACCAAATAAACAAACATGCGTCTATTATCCACGCAAGAGTATATTGTTGCAAGAACAATGTAGAATATAAGGCAAAAAATGCTGATAAAGTAAATTGCAATTCCTATATTCAAATACACGGCACGTAATTCACGAGTGTTTGAATCCAAAAACATCGATATGAACCAAAACAAAACCATCAGTGCTGGTGGTATGAGCGAACAGAGAAATACACCAAACCCCAGTCGGGAAAAAAGTTTATTACTCTGTTTCTCCTGCTTGTTTTGCAAAGAACAAACAGTGATTCCCAAAGTGCCGGTTAGCGGAATTGCGATTATTAAAACACACACATATATTATCAGAAAGCCTACGCTTATACTCATGGAAAAATAAATCCACGTAGACAGTATACACGTCAACAAGCAAAATATCAATCCTACGACTTCTTGAGGATATAGCGAGAATTTATTCATTGTCCTTATCCTTTTTTACACTGCAAATGAGTATAGATCACATGCTATACCGTAGCACGGCATGGCGGGAACCTGGCGTCGAGGCATTTTTTGTTATCGTTTCGATAAAAATTGCTCCGGTGTCATGGCATCAATCGAGGCATAACGAAAATCACGTGTGTTCTGTGTTACAATTGCACCGATTCCATTTTGTGAAGCGGCGGCAACCTGCACGGCATCTTCAAAATCCGTCATTGGCAAACTAAATGCGTGTAAAATAGTTTCTTTGTCAATAGCAAGAATCTCTATACCTATGCTATTTACCAAGTTATGCAAATGTTTCCGTGCCTCATCACTGCCGACATACTTCTTTAGAACATAATAAATGTCCGTGATTGTAGTCGCGGAAACGTAGCCGATGCAGGTTTCGGATTCAATTTCGTGAAAAACATTTCCGGCACATTCCCAGAAGGGTTCCCGCCTTAAAAATGTGTCCAGAATCACATTCGTATCAATAAGGATATGGCGCATCATTTGTGTTTCTCCAATCTCGCTTCGACTTTGGCAGATTCGAGTTCGTCACACGTTTTTCCTTCGAGAACACCGGCTGCTTGTTGCAGGAAAAAACTTATAGGGCGCTTTTCAAATATTGTTTCGCATGGCGATGGTTCAATGACGACCCGAACGGTTCGATTCGCTAACTCCATAGCACTGCCATTAGTACAAGGCAGTTTTATTGTCCCGTCCGGTCCGACTGTTGTTTCAAATTGTAATACAGACATGATATTGTGTTTGTTGGTGATTTTTGAAAAGTTTCGCTTACATATTATACCAAACGGACGGCGATTTTGCGAGAAAGTGAAATGCGCCGATGAAATTCATCCGTATTTATTAATTGGAAGAAAAAAAGCCGAAAACCTTCTTATTCGTTTTATCATGTCGCACCTTGAAATAGGTGTTTTATACCGTAGCACGGCAAGGCGAACGACCTGGCGTCGAGGCGTAAATAGACCGGCACTTCGTTTCCCGTTATTTTGTTGGTTCCGTTGTTATTACATTCACAAATCCCGTTATTGGAAAATGTCAACTTATTGCCGTTGTACAGCATACAATTACCCGCCAACTGACGTTGGCGGCTCGCTGTACAGTGCCTTGCGTTGTGCTTTGGCACAAGCGCTCACGGAATTCTTATCGGAAATTCTGGTATAAGGTTTAATTGTTTAGTTGCCGGAGGTGGAGGGTCCGCATCAGTTGCACCATTTAGTTTCTTGAAC
>JBOFQC010000222.1:0-2225 GCA_051660725.1 Thermoguttaceae bacterium | reverse complement strand
ATATTCTCGACAATTGCTATGAAATTAATCAGCGTGTTTTGAGTAGCGACGCACCCTTCATATAATTTATTCTCGGCAAAAAGTTTTTTCGTGCTTTCTACCTGCTCACCAATTTTTGAAATAATGGTGTCAATTGAGTTGGCGTTTCGTGAGATGCTGAAACGGACAATTGTCACGATTACATACAGCAGGCAGTATAAACCGAGCAATGTAGCAATAACCGAAAAGTAAAACGTGGCGTCAACACGTCGATTATTCGCTCCTTTGGGAGACGTAAAAATTGAAAACATGCCATTTTGCGAAACTTCCAGGTTGTCGTCGTACCCGCCAGAAAAGACGCTAAAGATTTTTTCTGCGAAAGTTTTTGTTCGTATTTGTTTGCGTTGTGGTGCCACATTTCGTGTCATGGCGTCAGACGAATCGTTTTCCGAAATGTCGGTACGTGGTTCGATTTTAAGCGGAATCGGAGGTTGTCGAAGTGAAACATATTCGCCAAGTTCGTAGTTGAAGTAAGACACGTTCAGCTCCGGAAACATGATTTCGCCAACTTTTTTCACCCTGATCAGGTATGTGTAACGGCACGCAGAGTCAAGGATTTCCTCGGTAGGCGGGTACGTTTTAAAATTTTCAGTAATTTGTTTATTCAGTGACAAGTCCGGTGCTTTCGCGTTCTCAATTGATCCTTCTCCGAAAATTGTGATTGTAAGCGTTAACGGATCACCCACTTTGGTTTCTCTCGGACTTAGCGTAATGTTCCAATCGAAAACGCCGGATAGGCCGACGTAATTTGCAGGGCGGTTTCCAGTTGGAACTGCGCTGATTTTGAAATTGAGCGGTTCACTTTTCACGTCGGCTTGCGAAGTAATAAAGTTGCCGTTTGCGTCTAAATCAATGAAAGTTCCTTTTAGCTCGGCTGACGGAAAAGAATATTCACCAACCGACTCCGCAATAAACTGGCGGGAAATTTCATACATCAAGTATTTTTCTTCGACAACATTTTCCGTTTCATTATTACTTGCTGTTTCTTTGTCAGCTTCATCTTTTTGGTCTTTACTCGCTACGTCATTTCCAGTTTTGACGTATTTTACGGTAACCCTTTTTGGTTCGGGGAGGAACCAAATCGGTTCTAAAAACACGTTGGTAATACCATTAATGCAAAAACCTACGTTACTTTGCGGAATGGTTTTCAGCCACGCACTGAACCGTTGCAAAGGTCGAATCGCTTTCGGCAGACTCGAATCGTCGCCCCAGCTAAGAAACAGAATTGGTGTTTGACCACGCTGGTACCGTTTTGAGATAAGAAACGGATTCAACTCCGTGTTTTCGTCGCTTAAATCTTTAACGTAAATCCTGACAACAAGCTCGAAAGGTTGCTGCGGATACAACGTAGGTTGTACATACGAAAACGGCCTTTCCAAAGTTTTGCTTGAAGAAACATCATCTTGCGAAACTCCACTTGTTTGGTCATGCTTCTTGGATTGCTCGGGTGTGGAGTTAAAATTGCCCTTGCTTATAAATTGTTCGAGAAAAACAAACGGCTTCACGTCGTGCATCAGGTCGCTCTGTTCAGCGGCAGAGCAAATAGACACTCCGGCAAACGAACATAAACACGTGATCCAAAACACGGATAAGGAAAAAGCGGAGATGCGGTTATTCACATTCAGCTCCTTATCTTTTTGCGTCGAGGTCTTTCAGATTCAGGACCGCTTGTCGGGCTCTGCGAAGAAATTCATCTTTTCGTTCACCTTCTTCCAGCCAGATGGGAGGCCCGAAAACGACACGGGACAGCATTGGAACCGGCAATGTTTTGCCACGTGGAAGAATTCGGTTTGTATTATCAAGATAAACGGGGATAAGCTCCAAATCAGGGCGTTTTTTGCCGAGGTAGTAAAGACCGCTCTTGAATTCTCCGATTTCTTCCCCGGCGTTTCGCCCTCCTTCCGGAAACATGATTAGTGAGTGTGTGTCTTTGATTTCGTCAATCATCACTTTAACCGGAGTATTTTTAATACTTACGTTTTCCCGGTCTATTAGGATTGCGTTGAATACTTTTTTAGAAATATAACGTCTAATAGGACCGGCGTCCCAATAATCCTTTGCGGCTACCAGTCGGGTTTTTTCCCTGACATGGTTTGGCAGAGCGGCCCACACAACAATTGCGTCGAGGTGACTTGAGTGGTTCGAAAAGTACACCCGCTGACAAATATCAGGCTGACATTCATACC
>JBOFQC010000221.1:0-7166 GCA_051660725.1 Thermoguttaceae bacterium | reverse complement strand
CCAGCGATTTGTATTTGAAACATTGTGTGTATTTTGACAATTTTCCTGTGATGAGACGCCCTTTATTGCACTACGAATGGTATTAGTCGTAGTCGAAAAATTCGAGGGATCACGCATATGTTCGGTTTACAAACCGGAGCAACATTCCGTGAAGATCAATAAATACGTAAAGAGCGATTCAATTCTAATTTTATACCGAGAATTGTCAAGGTCGAGTATTTTTGTGATACAGAGCGTTCAGAAAAATTTTTTGAACAAATGAATTTTACATCCCCTTTTCATTGATGCAAACCTATGTAGTTGACAAACAACGCAGTTCTGATAGAATCCGCAGTAAACTAGTATAGCTTGGATTTTTTTCACAGAATAACGTTCACATAATATGGCTAGATCATTATCTGAAACTGATATTACTGGATTCAAGAACAAACTACTCGATCTTAGAGCGAGGTTGCGTGGAGATGTCTCCACAATGGCTGAGGTAGCGCTTAACCACAACCGGGTTGACGGGTCCGGCGAACTGTCATCTATACCGGTCCATCTCGCTGATGTTGGTTCTGATAATTACGATCAAGAGTTTACGCTCGCTCTGATGGAGTCGGAAAGCGGCATGCTCGCCAATGTCGACGAAGCCCTGAAACGTATTGATGACGAAACTTACGGCGACTGCGAAGATTGCGGTAAAGCTATACCAAAAGCCAGACTTAACGCGATTCCATACGCTAGTAAATGCGTGAAATGCGCAAGCGAATCTGAACAAAGATAAATGCTTATACCGGAGCCCGGTATGGGCGGTGCGATTCGCGCGAAGCTATTAATGCCCGAACGACAGGTTTCCGCCATGCCGTGATATGGTAAAAAATCCCTGCAACTGTATATAATGAAACGTGCTCTTATTCTTTTTTTCACTGTGCTTCTGATTGGATTGGCAATTGATCTCGGGACAAAAGAATTGGCGTTTTCATATCTGGGCATGCCGGGCGAGTACGACAACCAACTCGTAACTCCCGCCGACAACGAAACCGATAATTCCGCCGCAAAAGCAGAAAAAGCGAACAACACGGCAGTTGACGAACAATGGTGGAACAAGGATTTGCGGCTGCGTTCTGCCAAGTGGGTGGTAAACGGCTTGGCTGGCTTTCAAACGACACTAAATGAAGGTGCGTTGTTCGGCATGGGACAAGGAAACGTGCCGGTATTTGCCGCTTTTTCTTTTGTCGCACTAATAGGAATTTTTTGCTGGGTTGTTTTTTTTGACGCATGGAAAAGCACCTTTTTAACTTTCCTGCTCGGCATGATCTGTGCCGGCATTCTAGGCAACCTTTACGACAGATTAGGTTTACCGGGCTTGAAATGGAACTACGCCGACGAATACCACGAACTCGGCGCGCCGGTCTACGCGGTTCGGGATTGGATTCTGGTTATGATCGGAAAAAATCCGTGGCCCAACTTCAATATTGCCGACTCATACTTGGTTTGCGGAGCAATTCTTCTTGCGGCTTTTTCGTTTTTTTCGAAGAATCCGGTACCAGACACTTCGAAAAATTCGTCTCCAGAGTCGAAAAATCCCTCTTGATTTTTTTTCTTTTTTTTTCTACTGTTCCCGAATAAACGGAGAAATTCCAAAGTAAGGATTTTTCGTTGTTTTTTGATACGAACAGAATACACCAAGAAAAAAGCAAGATGTTTCAGCCGGGTACCGAATCCACCACGTCACCGACTACAATGTTCAGGCCGGTAGCGTTTAACTTCGTCGATTTCGAGACGAAAGCGGAGGCGCATCTGGCACATGTCAAAGCGGAAGCGGAACAAATTGCCCGGCAGGCTCGTGATGAAGTTGCCAGGATAAGGGAAGAAATACGCATTGAACAGGAAACGTCACACGCTCTTGCAGAAAAAGTCCGAATCGACTCCGAGAATTTTAATAAACGGCTCGCGGAAGAAACCGCTGTTCTTGACGCCAAACGTAAAGAAGTTGAAGAAAAAGCTCACCAAGCAGGATTCGAACTAGGAAAAAAAGAAGGCTACGAAGAAGGACACAAAAGCGGTTACGCTGACGGCGAACTCCAAGCGGCTCTCGATCATGACACGAAAGTGAAACAGGAAGTACAACTTCAGCTTGCTGGTAAAATGGAGACGCTTCTTCCTGCACTTCAAAGCGCAGTTGAACAGATACAAACAGCGAAGCAATCATTTTTGCTTCACTGGGAAGAGAGCGCAGTGTCAGTGGCCTCGGCAATGGCTCACCGAGCGATTTCTCGCCAGTTACCTGAAATGGTGGATGTACCAATAAGGTTACTACGTGAAGCTCTGGAACTTGCGGTGGGCTGTTCACACATGAAAATCAGAGTGAACCCAAACGATTACGAAACGCTTGCTCCGCAAATGGACGCAATAATAAGCGAACTATCAGGCGCCGCCGAAACTGAGATCATCAGCGACGTAAGAATTTCGCAAGGTGGTTGCGTACTTGAAACCTCTCTTGGAACAATAGACCAACGAATCGAGTCCAGATTGGACAGGATCAAGATGGAACTGGTTTAAGCAAAAATATAATACGGTTGGCTTGGACCTGCCTTCCAAGCACCAATAGCGTACGTGAAATGCTTTTATCTCGGATTGATCAGCTCGGCTTCCTGAGAATTTGCGAAATATCTTTAGAAACAATTCACAAATCACATAAAGTGAAAGAGGAGCTTAATGCCGTTATACGGTGTGGTGTCACTATTTCGCGACTTTGTTCTTTTTGCGTTTTTTAACCAGACCGCCGACTTTTATTTCCATTTCTTTACCAGGCTTGAAACCGACAACGGTTTTCTCGGCAACTTTAACTTCCTTTCCGGTCTTTGGATTCCGTGCGATTCGTGGTGCGCGGTGCCTAACCTCAAATACGCCGAAGTTACGAAGCTCAATTCTACCTGACTCGACAAGTGTTTCGATAATTACATCGAAAGTCTCCTGTACGATTTCTTTTGTCAGTAATTGAGTCAATTCCAAACGTTCCGAAATGATCTTTACAATGTCTCTTTTTGTCATTTTTTTCTCCACTTACTATAGAAAAGCAGTAAAAAACCGAAATAAGCAGAACTAACCGAAAATTGCGAAAAGCTCCGCCGGTAAAAAATCCGGGGCGTTTACTTTCTTGCGATTTTTGACCTCCGCAAACATGGCAAACGCAATTACAATTTACTCGAAACTCTTGCAATGTCAAGTATTCCGCAACGGATAATTTAATAAATACAATCAAAAACAAAATATTTTTTCATGCCAGATTGCACCGATTACCATTAATTATCTTGTATGCCGTCAAAAAAAACAGGCCATTCAACACTTCGCAAACTGTTACCATTAAACCAGTTACAAAAAGTTAGTGCATCATCAAAACAACCGTGATTCACAAAACATTGTTTTTTCGGTTAATGCGTGATATAATTTGTGGAGCGTTGGAAATCCATATACTGCATACTGTCAACGTGTTGCAGTTTGCACGTTTTGCAGACTTTGCTTTTCCTGCAGGAAAAAGCAAAAAAACTGCGGTTCAATGACAACAAAATATAATATCAGCTTTGCTTAAATTACAGTGTATTAACTTTTATTTTTAGAATCTAAACAATTATGACACGACAACATAGCAAAGTGGCCCCAGGCTGGTGGGACTACACGACACTTGACAAAGATATTCTCGACGATGCCGCGAGATTAACAATCAACGATGTCAAACAATTGGCACGGCCAGGTTTTGAAATCAATTTTTACGACACAACGGAAGAGTTCTTTCTTGCCGAAGCTCTGGAATATATCGACGCTTGGAAAAGAGCGACGCCATCACGACCTTGTGGTGTCTGCGGACCGATTGGTCCAACCGAACAGCTTCCACTTGTTGCGCAAATAGTAAATTCGCTCGAATTAAAGTTGGAAAACGCACACTTTTGGGGAATGGACGAATGGGTAATTGACGGCAAAGCAGTCGGAATTGGCTTCCCTTTAAGTTTCGCTAAAGCGGACATGGAACTGTGCTTTGATCGGATACATCCAAAACTACGTATGCCAACGGAAAACCTGCATTTCCCAAGCGAAACTACAAAAATTTACTCGGATTCCTGGAACGATGCATCTTGCCTGCTTATGCAAGGTGGACAAGGCGAAACAAAGCACTGGGCTTTCAACGACCCGCCGAAGCGAGAAGGTGAATATGTTGATTCGCCACCTCCGCCTGAAGTTTACCGAAAGCTCGGAACCAGAGTTGTCGACCTGCACCCGATGACATTGATCCAAAACGCGAGAACTAGCGGAGGTGGAGTCGTGCAGAACGTACCGAGTACGGCTGTCACAGTTGGGCCAGTTGAGACTTGGAAAGCCGAAACTGTTTCAATTTGGCATCCCGGCTGTCACGACAACCCTTTCGGCATGAGACTATCCGCACTGATGATATCGAAGCGAATACCAGATACGTCAGTTCCGATGTCGTTATTGGCCGATCACCCGAATGTGCGATTCAATTACCTAGCACCCGCATTTAGCACCTGTTCGGTTGAAATGCATTAAAATGACGATCCGCCTCCGTAAATTAACGAACCGCCGGCGTAAGTCGACGGTTAAACCCCACGCAACCAAAAATTTTTCTGGCAACCCCTTGTAATGGCAGTCACTCAAGTTATAATTCGGTCTCTATCGTTAATTCCGTCTTTTTGAGGTGCCCATTTGTGGTGTCCCCGCCTATAAAATTCGGTTATTGCGGGCGTAGCTCAGTTGGTAGAGCACGACGTTGCCAACGTCGTTGTCGACGGTTCGAACCCGTTCGCCCGCTTTTTTCTTTTTCAAGCGTATTTCTGGTAAAACAAGTTTCTAGCAGTAAAAAAAAATGGTTTCTTCCGACAACATTCAAGACGACGCAACAACTCAAGCAGCCGAAGACAAGATCAATATTTCCGTTGATATTCAGGAAGTGACTTCCTGTGAACGCCGGATCAAAGTTACGATCCCACGTGAGGAGATTGATCGGTACTACGAAGCTGAGTTTGACGAATTAACTGAAACCGCCTACGTTCCAGGCTTCCGTCAGGGCATGGCTCCAAGGAAGCTGGTCGAAAAGCGTTTTCGCAAAGAAATCAGTGACCGAGTCAAAAACAACTTGGTCATTGACAGTTTGACACAGGTTAACGAATCGCCTGAGTTAACCCCAATCGGTGAACCGGATTTCGATTACGCTGCGGTCATTCTTCCTGAAACCGGTCCTATGATTTTCGAGTTCAACCTCGAAGTTCGTCCCGATTTCGAGCTGCCAGTTTGGAAAGGCCTCAAAATTAAACGACCCGTTCGTGAATTCAGCAGTGAAGACGTTGATCGGGCAATTGAACGCATTCTCGCTCAGTACGGAACGCTTAATCCGTCTGATGAACCTGCAAAATCCGGCGACTACATCGTTACGAAACTTACGTTTACACATGACGGTGAAGTTGTTTCGTCGGCTGATGAAGAAACGATCAGAATTCGTCCGACCCTTTCGTTCCAAGACGGTTCGATCAATGATTTCGATAAGTTAATGGACGGAGTTGTTCCAGGTGACGTCAAAAAAGTAAAAGCCGTCCTCTCGGAAGACGCTCCAAACGTGCTGATGAGAGGCAAAGAAGTCGAAGCCATTTTTGAAATAAAAGAGATCAAAAAGCTCGAACTTCCCGAACTTTCCAAAGACTTCCTGGAAAGAATTGGTGGATTCGAAGACGTCGGCGATTTCCGTGACCTCGTTCTCGACTCGCTCAAGAGACAATTGGAATACGAGAAACGTCAAAAAACACGTCGTCAGGTTACAGAAGCTCTCACGGTTGCCGCTACTTGGGAACTTCCGCCGGCACTGCTCGAAAGACAGTCTGGTCGTGAACTCGAACGTAAAATCATGGAACTGCGAAGCAGTGGTTACGGTGATGATGTGATTCGCTCCGAAATCAATTACATCCGTCAAAACGTAAAAATCGCTGTTGCTCAATCACTGAAAGAGCACTTCGTACTCGAAAAAATTGCTGAGCAGGAAAATATCGAACCTGATCAGAAAGACTACGATTACGAAATCGCTTTAATTGCCGCTCAAAACGGTTCAACGCCCCGTCGGATTCGTTCGCAAATCGAAAAGCAAGGGAACATGGACCTGCTCCGTAACATGGTTATCGAGCGAAAAGTCATTGACATGATTCTCGAAAACGCGACTTTCGTTGACGAACCGTTTGAAATCGAAGGAATTACCGAAGAAGCACTTGATCGGGCAGCTGGAGGAAATGGCGAAACCATTCACGAAGCGACAGCCGACGACCTCAAGGCCGCCCATAAAGAATTCGATGAAAAACGTATGATCGACCCGAACGCAAAGGTCTAGTTTTCAGGTATCCTCTGTTGATTTATCGATTATGTTTAGCCGCTGATTTTGGATCAGCGGTTTATGACGTTCTCCGGTTATTAAGTCAGTTGGTGAAACGTGTACGGTTTAGAATCTTTATTTAAACGTATTATTCCGTACACTCCACGAACAAATGTTCCGTGGAACATCTTGGATATTGTTTTTCTTGTTATCATATTTATTACGGTACAAGGTTTCGTTATATATTTTCTTGGAATAATGCCCCTTGGTGATGTTTTCCCTGAGCCAGACGCTACTTTTCTTGAGGGCAAGGTCGAGGAATTGAAAGAATCTCATTTTCTTGTACAGCTTCTCGCACTGGGAAGAGGAAATATTAGTGTCTTTTGGATTGCCTTTTTGTCTGGTGTTATTGTGATACCAATTGCCGAGGAATTTTACTTCCGTTTGATTCTGCAAGGTTATCTGGAGAAAAAAGAAAAGTTATTTCGCCGTTTTATATTTAGTAAAGTTGGTATCAAAATCCTGCCAGGTATATTTGCGATTTCTGTACCAGCACTACTTTTTGCGTCTTTGCATTTCCGTGTTCCAGAGCCAAAGCTACACACGCTTGAGTCTTTGGTAAAGATGATGTTATTAACAGTTGTAATCTATACAATATCAATTATTTTGTCTTTGGTGTACCTGAAAATAGCGAAAAACTTAACGTTGTTAGATTTGGGAATTGATTTCAAAAAGATACCACAAGATATATCAACTGCGTTTTGCACTGGCTTAATTGTAGTTCCTGCCTTGCTCTTGTTTTTTTCTTGTTTGCAGC
>JBOFQC010000220.1:0-6556 GCA_051660725.1 Thermoguttaceae bacterium | reverse complement strand
GCAATACGAAGTTGTTGTTCTTGATGCGATGACTGGTGAAGAAGTCACTTCAGGTAACGCTCCTGCAGGAATTTTCTATTGGTATCGTTCGAAAATAGTATGTTTGTCCCAGCAAGAAAATAATTCAAATGGGCAGCTTGCAATTTATGACTTACACGATTTACTAAATGTTGATAAGAACCAGTCGAAACGTACAAAAGCACTTTCGACTGATCCGAAAGAGCTTGTTAGTAAACTGAAACCGTGCTACACACTAAAATCAACTTTGTCGCATGAGACTATTATAAACGTAATACAAAATGGGAAAGTACTTGGAGTTATAACGCAAGCCGGAGTGCTTAACCTTATTAATATTGAAACACTCGAGCCTGTTGTTCCGCCAATAAATGTTCCGAAGATGACGCAAAAAAACACGGCGGGTGTGGGGGCTTCCCGCAGGTCAAATACCAGGGTCGGAACTACAGATCGATGTGTAAACTTTACAGTTGAGTTTGACGGTGATGATATGCTCATCATGTTCGTTTCGGAAATACATTTTAATCAACAGCAGTCAACGTATGTTGGAGGAAGAAGAATCACGCAAAATCGCAACCAGCCGCAGGGCGTCGCAATGACTGCAATGGTTGGTCGAGGTGCTGTGATGCGATACAATTACGCTGGTGAAGCAATGTGGGAAAAGCCAGTTGAAATCACAAATTGGTATTACTTGAAAAACATGCGTGATTTTCCCGTTATGTTATTCGGCGCAATGATTTACGAGGACAGGGCCGGCGGAAGAACAAATATATATCCTGCAGTTTGGGGGTTAGACAAAAAAACCGGCAACAAACGGTTCAGCGTTTCTTTTGAAGACAAAAACCAGAACCGTCAGTATGAACACATGTTAGGGTTTATTGTTTCCGCCAATCCGAAATCCGATCAAATGTACTTCGTTTCGTCAAACTGGACTTTCGTTGGTGAATTCACTAAAGAAATGGCAGTCGAACCGAGTAATGAAAGTTCCAATACCGAAAACACTGATGAAACAGGCACTGGCACCGAAACCAAGGATAACAACTCACAAGAGAAAGACGTGAAAGCTGAGTCTGATGAAAATGGTGTTGATACCAACAACGTTGCCAACAATGCAGTTCAACAGGATAAAAAGGTCAGGCCAGGTGCACTGAAAAGGATATTTAAGGCGACGCAAAACAGCATCGAAAACGAAGGATTACTTTTGCCTGGAAATGGTATTAATCCAATACCAGATTTGGATATTGACCTTTTTTAACCACTACTCCCTAACCTGTCCCGTGCCGTAAACCACGTATTTGTAAGATGTTAGCTCATTGACACCGCAAGGGCCTCGTGCGTGAAACTTGTCGGTGCTGATACCGATTTCAGCACCGAGCCCGAATTGTCCGCCGTCATTTAGCCGAGTGCTGGCGTTTATCATTACGGCAGAACTGTCAATTCTAGCCGCAAACTGGCGGGCACTGTCAAGGTCTTGCGTAATTATCGCTTCTGTATGACCATCACTGAATCTGTTTATGTGTTCAATGGCATCATCAAACGAAGCAACGGTTTTGATTGAAATTACCGGTCCGTGAAACTCCGCTTTGAAATCCGCAGGTGTTGCCGCAACTGCAACTGGCACCACTTTGCACACGGTTTCGTCGCCACGTATTTCGATACCGCGTTCTAAAAGAGCGTCTGTAAGGCGTGGCAAAAGTGTTGGCACCACATCGTTGTGAATGACGAGTGACTCGGCTGCGTTGCAGACGCCCATTCGCTGACATTTCGCATTAACCAGAATTTTTTCGGCGGTGTCAGGGTCGGCAAATTTATCAACGTAAACGTGACAGTTGCCCGCAAAGTGTTTGATTACCGGCATTTTCGCTTCTTCGCTGACACGTCTGATAAGACTTTCGCCGCCGCGAGGAATCGTGACGGTTATGTATTCCGGCATTTTAAGAAGCAGCCCGACCGCTTCTTTGTCGGTTGTTTCGACCAGTTGCACAATATTTTTGGGCAGACCTGTTTCTTCGGCGGCGTCACGCAAAATCATCGCAAACGCTTTGTTCGAGTTGATCGCTTCCTTGCCACCTCGCAGAATAACCGCATTTGAGCTTTTAACGCAAATTGCTGCTGCATCAGGAGTTACGTTTGGACGTGATTCGTAAATAAAAAACACGACGCCGAGCGGAACCCGTATTTTCTGCACTTCGATACCGTTCGGACGAACTTTCGATTCAATAACGCTGCCAATCGGGTCGGGAAACATCGCGATTTCTTTTAGCGCGACGCAAATTTCGTCGAGTCGTTTTTCGTTCAGAAGAAGTCTGTCGATTTCGGCATCTGTCAAGCCAAATTTCGGAGCGGCGTCAATGTCGAGTTCGTTCGCTTCAAGTAACGACGCGGATTGCTCTTTGATTTTTTTTGCAACCAAACGAAGCCAGTCGTTTTTCTGTGAAGGCCGAACCCGCATCATTTAGAGTGACGCCGCTTTTGCGTTTTCGGCTACGGTTGTGCAATATTCAGTAAGTGACATGTTCAATGAAGGTGAAAAGGTGATACGTGGAAGGTGAGCAGGTAAACAAATAAAACGAGCCGCCCGTGTCAGCTGGCGGGTAAGTATACCGGAGCCCGGTATGGGCAGTACGCTTCGCGTGAAGTGTTCCACCTCCAGTTTGTCGGCTCTTTTCCCGAGTTTTTTAATGTTAGGTACTGATTATCTTAAGCTTACCCTAAATTGGAAAAAATGCAGTTTTTGCCGAGCGACAGTATAATAAATGAGTTACCAACAGAAGTCGCTAACTTAACCGGGCTTTCCAGATTTCGACTTGTTTTTGAACGTGATCTGGAGCGGTTGAGCCGTAACTTTTCATTGATTCAACGGATTTAGCAGCACCTAGCACATCGAAAACTGTGTAATCGAAGCCTTCAAAAACTTCTTTAAAATGTTTAAGCGGTAAGTGTGCGAGCGGTACATTTTTGTCTCTCGCTTCGCGGACGAGTTTACCAACATAACCGTGTGCGGTTCGCTGCGGAATATTCTTTTTGATAAGATATTCCATAAGAGTGGTGGCATCCAGAAAACCGTGATCAAGTCCGCTTAGAATTCTTTCCCGATTAAATTTTATACCAGCCACCAGCGGAGCAGCGAGTTCCAAGCAGATATTCACAGTGTCATACGAGTCGAAAATCGGTTCCTTATCTTCCTGTAAATCACGGTTATACGCGAGTGGCAACCCTTTTGTCAAAACAAGAAGAGTCTGCAAATTACCGATTACCCGGGCGGTTTTGCCGCGAATGAGTTCGAGCACATCCGGATTAATTTTTTGCGGCATAATCGACGAACCGGTGCAAAAAGCCTGCGGTAAATCAATAAAAGCGAATTCCGTGGTTGACCAATTTATCCATTCTTCGGCCCACGTACTCAAGTGCAGCGCAATCTGGGCGAGATCGAAAGCGAATTCAAGCACGAAATCACGGTCACTCACGGTGTCAATACTGTTGGCTGTGACACCATTGAATCCGAGCAGCGACTCGGTGATTGTGCGGTCAATTTCTATACTTGTCCCCGCAACGGCAGCGGCACCGAGGCTTAACACGTTTACACGTTCACGGCAGTCTATCAGCCGTTGTCGGTCACGTTGCAGCTTCTCACAATACGCAAGCCAATAATGCGGAGCGAGAACCGGCTGCGCTCTTTGCGTGTGGGTATAAGCAGGTAATATCAAGTCGAAATCGTTTTCGCATCTGGAAACAAAAGCGATTTGTAAATCGTGAATTCGTGAAATTATACGGTCAATAGCGTCACGGACCCAAAGTCTCAAGTCAGTCACCACTTGGTCATTTCGACTTCGTGCGGTGTGTAATTTCCTGCCAACGTCACCGATTTTCTCGATTAGAGCGTGTTCAATGTTCATGTGAACATCTTCACGTTCAATTGCGAAAGCAAACTGGCCGCTTTCGATTTCATGCAGGATTTCGTTTAGACCAGCTTCAATTTGCGAAAATTCGTCCTGTGTAAGAATTCCAACTTCGCTTAACATCTTAGCGTGGGCAATTGAGCCACGTATATCCTGTCGGAATAAACGTTTATCGAAGCTGACGCTTTCTGAAAATCTTTCTACTCGGCGGTCAGTTTCTTCTGTAAAAACGCCACCCCACGCTTTCTGTTGCTGCATTTTAGTTATCTAAGGTTAGTGGTTGATGGATATGATCAGTTACGCATAACATTGGTAAAAATTACTGTACCTGTTATACTAATACTCAATATTGTCCGGGACGCAAATTAATTTTTTCCAGTTGCTCACCGTTCGGGCCGGTGCCATTAAAGTTAAAGGTCTCGAATGGTTTTCCTGTGTACATCACATTGTTCGCGGTGTCAAATGTACCGTGACTACTTGTGCGGTAAATATTTCCATCCTTATCTTTCCAATCCTGGTCACCAGTGATCGCCTGTGTTTGCAAATAATTCACGTAAGTGTTACTTTCCATTTGCTTTTTGAATCGTTCATTGCTGGAATTGCTAAGGTATTCCCCGGTTTCGGAAATCATGTTTCGCATTTCGTCGCCGTGTTTGGCAATTGATTCCGCCATTGCCCGACCTGTTTCTCCGTTTTGTTGAGCAATTGACGCCATTACTTCGTCATTTACCTTGTATGAATTGGAAATGGCGGCAAATGTCGGCACCATTGATTCAAATGAATCCTCTACCCCGCAAATGATGATAGCGTTCCAATTCCACATGGTTTGATATTGCTGGAGATTCGCAGCTGTTACAGGTGCGAATGAATCTCCTAATGCGACACCAATACACTTGGCCTTTATATCTTTAGCGTAAAACATGTAAACAACATCTTCGCACTTGGCTGTAATATAATTCTTGTAAGGCTCGCTCTGCTTTTCACGGGCAGTGTTTTTATTTACCTGTATAATTGTGATATCTTCCGCTTCTTGCGACAAATCAGCAAGAATCTTTGGTAGTATTTTGCTTGAAGTTGTATATTCTGATACGACTACACCTTTTTGCTGATTAGCCAATTGTGACATCATTGTGTTGGGAAGCAAAACAGGGAAGCTAATCTTCATAAGTACAAATTTTTTGTCTTTCGACATGACACCGAAATTTGCTTCTTTTGCCGCGACAACTTCCCAATCTTCTGGAATACTGATTGTAGCTGATCGGTCAGGAAATTCGTATTTGACAAGTTGCGGAACTGGAAGTGGCTTGTATTCTTTTTTAGCTATTTCAGGCTGGTCGGTTTTCTTGGCGGCATCCTTTTCCGTTGTTGTCTTCTTCTTGTTTTTTTCTTTGGCAGCAAGTTTTTCCGCTTTGACATCTTTAATACTTTCAATCATTGCGGTCCACTGCTTCATATTCTTTTCGGTAAATGCTTTGGGCTTTGCAGTGAACCGAACTTGCATCATCGCACCGTTTTGGGCAACCTCGAACCAATGCCGCAGTTCGACTTTTTCACCACTTGTCGGATCGGTGTAAGTCGCAATAAACATCGCGGCAGTACCTCCGTCCGCACGGGGAGCAGCGACTGCTTTCGTCACTTTTGTGTCTGTAGCAAATTGCATCATGCCGCCGACTTGGTTTACTACGAGAGCATTTGCGGTAATTCCGGGTTGAATAGTGCCGAACATAATTGCAGACTGCGACAAATCTTTTGGATTCATGATCTGCACATAGAGACTCCCGTCTGGCATTGCTTGTTCGGCAATAAACCAACCTTCAGGAGCCATTGCCGAATAATTTTTTTCTTGCGTCTCAATACGTTTCATTCCGGGCAGCGGTGCTTTTTCTTCTGAAAAAAGCGTTTTGGTCGTGCAAAAATGTACAGTAAATAGCAACGAGAGAAATATAAGCCTGTTCGACATTGTTCTAACCACCGCGAAAATTTTTTGAAAACGTCAGTAAAATTGAAAATGATTACTTATTGAACTCCCCCACAGAAAATTCCATCATACTCACACAATCGGTATCTTCACGCCAACTACTTGAGGTTTAGGCCGTTCGTGTTAAAATTGGTTGCGATTTGTCAGTAAATTCCTTTAAATACATTATATATCATGTTACGCACAGAAATAGCCGGGATTCCGATTTCTTCTTTAACCGAAAAGTTTCAAACGCCGTTTTTCGCTTACGATGCGAACTCTATTCGAACTCGGGTTAGTGAGCTAAAAAAATTTGACATTATCCGATTTGCACAAAAAGCGTGCTCAAACCTTGCTATTTTACGACTGCTTCGCGAAGAAGGGTGCGCAGTTGACTGTGTAAGTACAAATGAAATCAGACGAGCCCAAGCTGCCGGATTTGATAAAGCCGAAACTAAAAAAATTCATAATCCAATAGTTTTTACAGCCGACATTTTTGATCGTGAAGCACTTGATCTCGTAGTTTCAGAAAATATTCCTGTAAATTGCGGCTCAACCGACATGATTTGGCAGCTCGGCGAACGGGCTCCTGGCCGAGAAATCACGCTCCGAATCAATCCGGGCTTCGGACACGGTCATTCGCGTAAAACCAACACAGGCGGCGACCAGTCGAAACACGGAATTT
>JBOFQC010000219.1:0-2426 GCA_051660725.1 Thermoguttaceae bacterium | reverse complement strand
CATTTTCCCGTTCCTCCACTGGTTGCAGGAAGCGGAGCGGTCAGAAATCGGCTGTTTTTAGCGTCGAATATATCCACCCAATCGATTCGTGACACTTCCTGCGGATCATGACACTCGGCACATCGCCTAGTGTTGGTTTCCAAAATCGTTTTATACAATTCAGCATCAGCTGGTAAATCGTAAGGCGGAAATTCCGGCCTCGAATTCACGAAACGGTCATGATACGGCACGTTTGCGTCAATCCAGGTTACAAGTCGGTACCAATCCTCGTCACCGGGCTTGATATCTATCGATTCACTGCACGGACCGGTTAAAATCGCATCGATCAACTCGCTACGTGAAGAGCCAAACTGCCGAGTTTTCGTAAGCTCACTTGCTGGAGCGTGTTTGTCGGAATATGTCACCAGATTCTTTTCAATCATCGTACGGTACGAACGGTTCAAGCCGTCAAAATTCAGAACCCGATACGTTGTCTGCATTGGTGCCGTTGCCGTTAATCCACCTGAAAAATCAAGATCAGCCGCCGGTTTCAAACCGGAGTGACACTGAACGCAATTCCGGTCAAGCACCGGCTGAATGTCCGCCAAGTAATTTATTGGTCGGTCATTACCCCAAACCGGCGGAACCGGAAACACTGGCGGTTTATTCATTGCGTTAACCGAAGCAACCGCCTCAAGTGGAGCACTTGCCCGAGTTTCGTGACACCCCAGACAACTGCGACTTTCGCCCGGCTGGAAACTGATAAATGAACGCATACGCTTGATTTCCTGCTTGTTTTCGTCAAGTAACTGAAAATAAATCGACACGTCTGACGGAACTATAAACGAAGCACTTCCGTCTTCGTCAACCGCCACTTCGCCCAGTATTTGGGCCGGTGCCCAACTAATTCCCCAACTGCTTCCGTCCACTTCGTACCGCTGACCGCCAGTCTCTTTGGTGTACGGCCAGCCCAGTCTGCGTGCAATACGTAAATACTTTATTTCGTTTGGCTTTATATTTTCGACGCCGTATTCAATATTGCTTACCGAACAGTGTGCCCAGGGTGAGTGCGGCGTATTTTCAATGTCGTCTGCTTCCTCGATGATTTCGATAACACCTACGTTTTTCACAACGTTTACCGCAGAATTTGTCGCAACTGCTTGTACAGGTTCATTTTTTAATTCAGAAACTCCTTTTTCTTCTTTTACTTCAGAAGCAGGTTTTTCTTCATGTTCTTCCGTTGTTGCTACTTTAGCGGAAATTTCCGCTGACACCGCGATTTCATCCGGGTTGTAATAAAACGTCCGGTTCTCCGGCAAAATCGGCGGTTTGGTTCGTGGACGAAGCGGAATCGGAAATGTCGAAGATATACTTTCATCCTTGTATATCAACTCTTTGTTTCCGAAAACGTCAATCAGGTAAATACCGTAACCGCATTCGTCGGCACCACGAAAAGAATCAAGCGAACCGGGCCTGTAATCGTTGCTGTACGTATAAGAAGCCAAGAAAAATTTGTCCGAGAGCGGCCACGGATACATGTAGTAACCGCCGTTTTCTTTTACTCCACCTTCTTCAACGGGTTCGCCGGACATTCCCCCTTCAGGCGGCAAGACACCGGGCGTGACGATTTTTATTGCGTCCGAACTGTTAAGCCCAATACTCGGCGTCAAAATGCAAATTGGTCCGGCTGCAAGCGTGTGGTGTCCTGCTCCAACGGAAACGAATTTCCTTCCTTCTTTTTCAAACGGCCCTTCAATTTCCCGTGTATTTTCAAACGCCCACGGATTATCCAAGTGCTGCTTGAAAAGAGCGTCAGCACCGGTTCCGTCCGGGTGAATCGTCCAAACAGACTGTAAGGTTGCCCAACCGCGTTCCTGGTACTCCCAGCGGCAATACCCCACGGAACCGTCCTGAAACACGTGCGGCTGGTAATCTCCGTCTTTGTTATAACTGAGCCAACGTAAAGAACTTCCGTCAGGTTTTACCGTATACAGATTACACGAAGTTTCGTCATGAAACGGACCGTTATTACATTGGAGCGAAAAACCGCACCGTTCGGAAACGAAAACGATATCACCGTTTGGCAGATACGCCGGGTCCAAATCGCTCCACATTTCGTGGTTAGTGATCTGGCGCAAACCGGTTCCGTCTACGTTCACTTCGAAAATATGAATCGGTTCCTGTGTCAGTCGTAAATCGTGTCCCATCATCCTTTCGTGCCCCACCGGTAACGGCCATTCTTTAAACGGAAATTTATCCTGTTTTGCGTAACCAAAGACGACACGGTCACCGTCCCACCAGAGATCGATTCCTCGAACATGACCGACACCGAGTTGGCCGTTTATTAACGGTGTGACATTTTGCCAATCTCCACCTTCAACCGCGAACGGATTCCGTAAAATGCAAATATCACCACCAGGACGGGAAACCCACGGCATGTGGTTCAA
>JBOFQC010000218.1:0-4376 GCA_051660725.1 Thermoguttaceae bacterium | reverse complement strand
GACATGAAAGTTGCAGCTGCCGCTTCCAAAATGGAAGCTGAAGCGAGAATGCAAGTTAATAATGTCAACGAAAACGCTACCGGAAACAGCGGTATTACAACTGGCAACTCTGACAAATCATCCGGTAACGGCAAATCAGAAGCCAAGTCGAATGACACGTACAAGCCGATTTACCGAAACAACGGGAATTTGGGCGCAGCTAACAGTGCCTCTGAAAATACAACGCCTAAGAATAACTCATCCGATAATGTAGCGTCAAGCAATCCTGCCTCCAACACTAATAATTGGGCGGCCAGTTCTGTGACCTCCGGAAGTAAGGCTTCTGATGAAGTAGCTGCAGGAAATTCTTCCACATTAAGCAGTAATAATTCTATAACAAGCGACGTTTCTGCTGCCCCGAAACGTGGCGTTTCTTCAATTGCATCACAATATGCTCAGCAGCGTATGAGTTCCGGTTTCGTTGCTTTTGCGTAATCTGACATAGTGGTCATACGTTTTACAGAAAATTTTACGAGATTCTTCTGCACCCGACACGGTTGCGACTTTTGAGTAAATGTGTAAAATACTTAATGTCAGCACAATTTTCCTGTAGCTCAGCACAATTATGGGCCTATACTTATCATATTTTTTAAACAATCCCTTATCTATAATAACGGTTGTTATCGCACTGCTTGCGATGATTTCAGTTACGGTATGGGCTTCCTTTAAAAAAATAGGGTATATCTTTATTGCTGTTTCCTGGTTTGTGTTTCTCGTCTTGTTAATTTTGGGGTTCGGTAAACTAATCAACGAAGATGCTGATCGACGTGATTCGTGGGAACGGCACCTGTTAAACGTAACGAACACTCTGGCGCAATCAACTCAGGAACTCGGTCACGCAAAAATTCTTCCGGGCGACAAATTCGACGAGAACGCAAAAAAAACATACGACACAATCATTGAGTTGCATAAAATCTGGGCTCGCGACCTGGAAAATGTCGCGTACATTTACACACTGCGTTTGACAGGACCGCATCAGGTTGAGTATATATGCAGCTGTCCTTGCGATGTTGACCGAAATGGCGTCATAAAAGGCCGTATGGAAGAAGGTGATTTGCCGTTTACGCCGTACATGGAAAACGGCGAACCAGCGTGGTACGACATTTACCAATCAGGCTTCGCAGACAAAACCGACCTCGACCCCAACATTAACTCCGCTGAGTACGGCAGGTATGTAACCGCAGTGGCACCACTCCACGACGCGAATGGAAATGTCGAAGCGATTCTTGGCGTCGACTTCTACGTGGATGACTGGAAAGCAAACACGAGATATTCGCATAACAAATCGCTGATGTTGATTTGCGCGATTCTATTAATCGCAATTGCCGCATTTGTTCTTTTCGCTCAGTTGACGCATTCTTTGAGGGTGTCAAGGCAACACAACGAAGAATTACAAAAACTGCGTAAAGCCGAGCAGGCGTCACAAGTGGCCAGGAATGAAACGGAACGGAAATTGTTCGAGTTGTTTTTTGACACGAGCCCGATTCCAATAGCAATTGTGCGTGACGCCAAAATCCTGCTGTGTAATCAACAGGTTGAAAGAGTATTCAGATGTAAACAGGGGGAATCAATCAAACATCTGTTTACTTCCAAAAGAATACTCAAACATATTTTCAAGCGGCTTCAAAGAACCGGCGAAATTGACAACATGGAACTTTCCGTCAAACGCGCCGACGGGAAAGAAATCGACTGCCTGCTGACTTCGCAAATGATTGATTTTGAGGGGCGACCTGCTCTGCTCGGTTGGGCTGTTGATATCACGAGGCTAAAAGAAACGGAAAAATCCTTGTTGGTCGCCCGTGACGCCGCCGAAGCGTCCACTCGGGCCAAAAGTGAATTTCTGGCAAACATGTCCCACGAGATACGCACTCCAATGAACGCGATTCTCGGCATGACGTATCTCTGTTTGAAAACGGAACTGACAGAAAAACAACGGGATTACCTTGTCAAATCTCAAACCGCGACTTCGAATCTGCTTGGTATCATTGACGACATACTTGATTTTTCAAAAATCGAAGCGGGCCGACTTGAACTCGAAGATATTCCGTTCAAGGTTTCGGACGTAGTTCAGGAAGTTGTTGATATTGTCAACATTAAAGCGCACGAAAAAGGGCTGCAAATCACGCAGAGAATCGCGGAGTCGGTTTATGACGATTTGGTTGGTGACCCTCTCAGATTGAGACAAATTCTGCTCAATCTGGTCAACAACGCCGTTAAGTTTACTGATAGTGGAAGTATTTCCATTACCGTGATTAACACCAACAATTCCGACAACATACCGGAAGACATCAAGGGCTACGAATGGGATCAAACTAACGTTTCGCAAACGGCAGCTAATCAAGGAAACAAGCCCGGGAAAAAGAGCCAAGCAAAAGCAAAAGCCAAATCAGTCGGCGAGACGGACTCAGACACCGCGTTGGAAGACGAGGCGCAATACACTGAACTTATGTTCGCTGTACAGGATACCGGAATCGGAATGACGCCGGAGCAAATTGAAAAGCTCTTCCAATCGTTTACTCAAGCGGACGGTTCGACGACACGCAAATACGGCGGTACCGGTCTGGGACTGGTTATTTCAAAAAATCTGGTAAAATTAATGGGCGGCGACATTTACGTAACAAGTGTGCCAGGCCAGGGCAGTTCGTTTTTCTTTACTGTCATGCTGAAGAAAAACGACGAGATTCCAAGTAATGCGGATTTTTGCAGCTCGAATTTGAAAATCCTGATTGCTGACGACGATGACGCCTCGCGTGATTACATAAATGAAATTGTCCATTCGTTTACAACGAATCTGGTATCCGTTGGGTCCGGCGAAGAAGCGATAAACGAACTACTCAATGCAGAGGTGTCAAACAAGCCTTTTGATCTGGTTCTGCTCGATTGGAAGATGCCGCGAATGGATGGAATTGAAACCATACGTAAAATAAGAGGACACGCAGGGATTCCGGACCCGCCGCAGATTCTTATGGTTTCTGCTTACGACAGAGACGAGTGCATGCAGCAAGCGAAAGGACTGGGGCTCGCCGGTTTTATAGTGAAACCGATTACCAAGCAGTCGTTCCATGAAGCAATTGTTGCGGCTTTCAATAAAGATACAAGTAAAGATTATAACACGCAGAACGAACACAGAAGTATAAAAGGTGCCAGAATTCTTTTGGTTGAAGACAACAAAATCAACCAAATCGTGGCGTCAGAATTGTTATTATTGCTGGGCGTTGAACTTACAATTGCAAACAACGGACAGGAAGCCGTTGAAGCGGTTGAAAATAAAGATTTCGATCTTGTTTTAATGGATATTCAGATGCCGGTGATGGACGGGTTGGAAGCGACGCAAAAAATCAGAAAACTCGACAAACCAGGTGTCGACAAAATGCCGATTTTGGCTATGACCGCAAACGCAATGGACAGCGATTACCAAAAAAGCATTGAGGTCGGAATGAACGACCACCTTACGAAACCAATTGATCCCGACAATTTGCGGCACGTACTTGAAACTTGGATTTCAAAGTGAAAAATTGTTGGTATACCGTTCACGGTTTTTAAGGAGTTAGAAGTTAGAAGTTAGAAGTTAGAAGTTAGAAGTTAGAAGTTAGATAATTTCGAATCACCTGCTCACCTGCTCACCTGCTCACCTGCTCACCCGCTCACCTATAATTGTTTTACGGTTTACCGATACAGATAAATGAATTTTACAAAAATGCACGGAATAGGAAACGATTACGTTTATGTTAATTGTTTCAAGGAACCGATTCCGACGAATATTGAAAAACTCGCAATTGCGATTTCTGACCGACATTTTGGTGTCGGCGCTGACGGGCTCGTTTTGATTCTTCCGCCGGATTCACCGGAACAGGCCGACGCGAGAATGCGAATGTTCAACGCTGACGGTTCAGAAAGCGAAATGTGCGGAAACGCAATCCGTTGTGTCGGAAAATTTATTTTCGATCACGACATTGTGCGCAAGCAAACCGTGCGAATTGAAACTCTTGCTGGTGTGAAAACTCTGCAACTGATTTATGGCACTCCCGATTCGGTTGATAAACCGGATACCGCAGATAAAGATAAACCGGATAAAAATTCCTGTCAGGTAGTTCTGTCGGTTCGTGTAGATATGGGTGAACCGATTTTAACGCCGGCAAACATACCGACCCTTTTACGCTCTGCGGAAAACGATAACTCGCCGGTAATTAACGTGCCGTTTGGCTCCGTCTTGGGCGCCAAGTGGGGCGATAAAGGTGTGACTTGCGTTTCAATGGGTAACCCACACTGCGTGATTTTCGACATTGCACTTTCTGATGAAAACGTACACGGTCTCGGTCCAGCTATAGAAAACGACC
>JBOFQC010000217.1:0-3122 GCA_051660725.1 Thermoguttaceae bacterium | reverse complement strand
CACCGGGTGAAGTTACACCTGTACAATTTCTCGACCTGATTAACAGCCGGTTGCTTTATCAGGGATACACACTTGTTTCGAAAGACAACGACCTGATTCTTTTCAACTTGAAACTTAATCCACTTTCAGCTGAGTATCTCACGAAAGTTGACGCAACGACAATTGATAATCACGGAAAGTTCGAGTTTGTCGCTTATCTGCTTCCGCTGGAAAACCGGAATCAGGAACAAGTTTTACAGGCGATTCAGGAATTCAAAGGAACGTATAACAAGATCATAAAAGGATTACCGGGCAATTCGATTTTAATAATTGACACGGTAGCGAATATAAAGAATCTCGAAACGGTAGCAATGGGGGTTCATAATCCGCCGACACCGAAAGCACCGGAAAAACCGTTGCCGCCACCTCCGCCGCCGGAATCCAAATGGGATTCTTACATATTGACACAAAACGATCCGGAAAAAGTTGAAGAAATTCTTGCAACTTTTGTAAGCGTGAAAGGTATACGTGAAGGAAATACCCTCATGTATTTTGTCACCGACGACCAACATGCGAGTATTCGGAGCTTCATTGACATAATCGAAATGGGTGCTTCCGAAAGACCGAAGCCTGAACTTGGTGTCTATTCAATGGAAGGGTTGACCGACACGTCGCCGCAACAATTGTGGCTCAAGGCCCGAATGTCCGCTTGGGGAATGTACACTGATCCAAGTGCGAACTTCGGCGAGGCGGTTATTGAGTTGGTCAAGAAAATCGCGCCGGATTGTGCCGTTGCGCCGAACCAGGTTTCGAATAAAATCATTGTTTTCGCAAGACCGGACGACCACGTAAAAATCAAGGAACTGTTCGAGAAACTCCGAAGCGGTCCAGACCCGGAACTTGCACCGGTTGTGAAAATGTATTCATTCACAAACCCGGAAAAAATGATAGAAATGAATGAAGAGTTTTCCAAACTAATGGAAACCCTGGTGCCAACTGCAACGTTCTCGTTTGACGCCAAAAAGCGGCAACTTCTCGTTCTCGCAATTGCACGAGAACACGAACTTATTGCGCAAAC
Organism: Thermoguttaceae bacterium; assembly: GCA_051660725.1. Taxonomy (GTDB): domain Bacteria; phylum Planctomycetota; class Planctomycetia; order Pirellulales; family Thermoguttaceae; genus JAVBSX01. The sequence goes on along the minus strand of JBOFQC010000217.1, from coordinate 2,065 downwards.
ACTTAAAGAAATCGAAACCCAATCGCTTGACACCGAAAACAAACGCATTGTGATGTATCCGGTTACGGCGAAACAGGTTGAGCGTTTCAATCTTCTGTTCAACCAGATTCGTAACGAACCTGAGTACCGGGACATAATTGAACTTACAGACGGACGACTTAATCAGCTGACAATTTTTGCGACACCAACCCAACATGAACGGGTTCGCGCTTTGCTTAATGAAATTGCGAATCTCGGCGTTGCCGCTATTACTTCAGGTGTAAACAGTATAAACGGATCAGCTGTTTCTGCTGACGCTGAAAATGAAAATGGAAATACCAATGACACGAATGGTGCCGCTGGTGACACCGCCGGTGGTGCCAATACAGCGAATGGTTTTGCAACCGGTGCCGGACGCATGAATGTCGAGTCGATTCCGCTACGTAATGCGAATAATTACTCCGTTCAGCAGCTGCTTATAAACATGGTGCCGGGAGCTGAAATTTCAGTTGATTTCCGCACAAACGCACTGTTCGTGTACGGAACACCGGAAGTCGTGGCAGCCGTGAAAAAGGTTGTCGAAGACCTCGACGCCGGCCTTGATACCGAAGTGAAATTCTATTCGCTTGCTAAAGAATTGCCGGGCAGCGTGCTTGATTCAATGGATTCAATTGCGCCTAGAGCCAGAGTGATTTTCGACCAGAAAAGAATGCAGCTTATAATTTACGGCTCGAAACGTGATATTACTCGAATCGGAAACGTCATTGACGCCATTATTGCCGAAGACACGGAGACTACTGACACCATTCGTACCGTTTCGGTGACGCACAATTTGCCAAACGAAATTCTCGACTTTGTCCGAAAAGTGTTTCCGCGAGCTGAAATCAAGTTCGATCAGGACACAAGACAGGTCACCGTAATGGCACCGGAAAGCGAACAGACTCGAATCGCTAAGCTGATTATCGAAGCGGAATCGACATTGCCGCCGGAGGAGGAAACCCGTTTTCACACCGTTCAGCAGCCGGTTACTGAAAATTTAATTACGCTGATTAGAGAGATTACAAAGCCGGTTGGGCAAATTGGTGATATCAAACGTGATGACACCAACCCGAAGATTCTCATGGTTAAGGCAAGGCCAAACGTACAACAAAAAGTTGCGGAGCTCTTGCGAGACAAGACCATTTTGGAGCAAACTTCAGTGGTGCCGAACGAGTTACGCAGTTTCCCGATGACGCCGGAAGTGCGTTCACGGTTTGATGCAGTACGAGACGATTTCGTCAAGCAAAATGGTAATTTCAAGACGTTAAACGAAAACCGCAAGGACATACTTTCAGTCTGGGCTACACCTGCTCAAATCAAACAACTAGACTTGGTATTGCAGGAACTTGGCAAGGAGCTCACACCGGAACTTGCCGAAAAAATGCTTGTGTATACGCTTAAATACACCGACTTGGAAACAATCCAGCCGTTGATTGAAGAGGTGTATCCCGGCACGAAAATTTCGGAAGATAAAAATAACAGAGGACGTCTTATTGTTCGGGTAAGACCACAATTTCATACTGGTGTGCAAGATATGCTCAAACAGCTTGATACCCGTGACCCGGATGCTTTGAAGCGGTACTTCATGGCGTATGACGTTAACGGTGTCACGACTGTGAATTCAAGTTGGGAATATTCGTCCCCGGTAACTTTTATCCGCGATTTGGAAAAGCTGGTGTCACCGCAAGCGAAGATTTCGTTTGACCGGATGACGCAACAAGTTATTGTTTGGGGAACTGACGAAGATCACAAAATAATCGAAGAAGCGATTGGGAATCTTCAGAAAGACACAGACAAAATTAAAGGGTTCGAGGTGTTTCCGCTTAGACGAACAAGAGCAGATACGATTATCACAATGATACACCGGCTGTATCCGCTGCTTAATCCGAGATATGATTGGGGCACGCAGTCGATTATTGTTGAAGGTGGCGAATACCAACTCAAGCAGGTAAAAGCACTTATAGAAAAAATTGATCCTGCAGAACCAGGTCCGTTTGATCCGGTTGTGCAGTTTTACAAACTGAAGTCGAAACCGGATTCGACCCTT
>JBOFQC010000216.1:0-8035 GCA_051660725.1 Thermoguttaceae bacterium | reverse complement strand
GGAGTGGTTGCGACTGAAGTTGAAATTGATCCATTTGAAAAATATCTGAAAAAGTTGCCGATTGCCGGAAGTCCGGAACTTTCGGAGCTGAGCCAAACATTTTTAATGGATCACATCGGAAATATCGTTATTTTTCCCGGCGAATCTGTTGAAAACGTTAATGAAAGATTGGTATTTCCACTCAAAGAAGCAGACAATCATTCTGAAATAATCACTCACGATAATGGTTCCGGTAAAACGCACTTCGATTATATTCCTTTTATGCAGGAACCGTGTACGTTGTTTTACGCAACCTGCCAGAACGATTGGAAAGTTGGCATTGCGATTCCGGCAGACTGGACTATACACCTTTTGACGCCGATTTTTATCAACTTCCTTGTCGGGTGTGTTGTTGCGCTAGCGATTATTATTTTCGTGATTTATGCAATTTGTCGTCGCTTAAATAAACCGTTGGTTACACTTGCACGCGTGGCCGAGTCCGTTGGAAAAGGCGACTTTTTGGCACCACTTCCAGATGTGGAATCAGACGACGAAATTGCTCAGCTGAACACTTCGTTTAAGCGGATGCAGACGGAACTTATCGAATACGTCGAAAAGTTGAAAAAAACAGTTGCTGCCAAAGAACGGGCAGATGCTGAAATTAACGTTGCAAAAACAATTCAGCAGGATTTGCTGCCGGAGAAACTACCCCCTTACGAAAACTGTTTGGCGGTGCAGGCGGCTGCAAGTTTGATACCGGCAAAAGGGGTCGGTGGCGACTTGTACGACGCGTTTCTTGTCGACGAAAACCATTTTGCTGTAATCATTGGCGACGTTTCTGGAAAAGGAGTTCCTGCCGCATTGTTAATGGCCGTGACGCAAACAATGCAACGCAGCATTTCTATTTCACCGGTCAAATCCGATTCGCAGGCTGACAGCCGACCCACGATAAACGACTTGGCTTCACGTATGAACACGCTTTTGAACGCCAATAATAACGCAAATATGTTCGTTACATATTGGGGCGGTTTGTTCAATTTCCAAACCGGACAGCTAACATACACAAATGCCGGGCATAATCCGCCGCTTATCAAACGCAAAAACGGAAACCTGGATGTTATTAGAAAACGGCACGGTTTGCCACTTGGTATTAATGCCCCGTTTTCATACAAAAGCGACACTGTTCAGCTGGAAGTCGGTGACACTCTGATATTGTACACGGACGGTGTCACGGAAGCGTTTAACAAAGCCGGTGAAATATTTGGAGAAGAACGGCTGATGCAGTTACTCGAACCAATTGATAACGCTTCGCCGGCAGAAATCGTCAGTTTGATCGAATCGGCGGTTTTCAAGTTTGCCGAAGACGTTGAACAGTCAGACGACATTACAATTCTGGTAATGCAGCATTCAGATGACGGAAAGAGCGGTATTTTGCATACAGAAACAGAAAGTGGTGCCGTTATTGTTCAAGAAATCACACTTCCTGCGGTACTGCAAAACCTTAACAACGTAACCGGGTTGTTTGAGGAGCTGCTAGAAAAAATTGGCTGTTCCGTGAAAGAAGTAAATCAAGTCGTACTTTGTGTGGAAGAAATTTTCGTTAATATATGTAATTATGCATACGGAGATGAGCCTTGTGACGTAACGATAAAATACAAATGGGATTCTCCGACTTCCGAGTTGACATTACAGTTTATTGACAGCGGGAAACAGTTTGATCCGCTTGCCAAGCCCGACCCGGACATTTTGCTCTCGGTTGAAGAACGGCCAATCGGCGGTTTAGGTGTTTTCCTAGTAAAAAAAATTGCCGACAACCTTGCATACGAATACAAAAACGGGCATAATATATTAACCATTAAGAAAAAGTTGTCATTGGAGTTAGGAGTTAGGAGCAGCTACTTATAAAGCTTATCTTGGTTTACAGAGATTATGTAGGTTTGGCGGTAAGAAATTTTACTAAAACCAGAATTGGATAAGTGAATTTTATGCCGTTGCACAGTATATTATACATAAAATAAAAATGGATATTAAAGAAATTAAAAATGAAGACGGTACGCTTGTTCTTGCACTTTGCGGTCGTTTAGACAGCATAACATCACACGGCGCGGAAGAAGATATTATAAGTAAACTTAACGGAATTACAAACCTTGAGCTTGATTTCAATGAACTGACTTTCGTTTCAAGTGCCGGGCTGCGAGTTCTTTTGTCAATACAAAAACGCATGAATACCGCTGGAAAAATGACGCTAAAAAATGTTCATGCCAATGTAAAAGAAGTACTCGACATGACCGGCTTGTCCGATTACTTGGTGATTATACCGTAGCACGGCATGGCGGTGCGCTTCGCTTGAAGTGCTCCGCCTCCCGTTGGTCGGCTAATTTTCCGTGGTTTCGTTGGTCGCGAAAGGTAACCTTATCTTTTTTTCCGCCATTTGAAAGGTAACTTTATCATTTAACAGTATAGTTTATTTTTTCCCAGCTTTCGACATTGCCGGGCACTACAATAAAGCTCGGATGTAGCGAAATTTTTTTCGGTAACGGAAGTTTCTCCGCCAACTCGGGAGCACGAACCAAAAGTTTCTTATGTAAATGCTCCCGTTCGAAAACGATCTGACCAAATGTAACCGGTATCGGGTTCTGTAATCGCGATTTGGTTTTTTTTGCGATTTTTTCTTCGGAGAAATTGTATTCTCTTCTTTGCGCTTCTCGGAACACTTCCAGCAAATACCGTGAAATAGCGAGAATCGGGTCAGACTGTTCTTTGAACCGATCCAATTGCGGATGATTTCTGTACCCGCTTGTCTTACCTTCAAGAACTTTTTGGGCGAGCAGTCCCTCCCGCCAAACGGCAAGTAATCCTTGCGTGTCTAAATTTTCAGGATGAAGTGACCAGAGACGCATTATTTAGACGTTAGAAGTTAGAAGTTAGAAGTTAGAAGTTAGAAGTTAGAAGTTAGAAGTTAGAAGTTAGAAGTTAGAAGTTAGAAGTTAGAAGTTAGAAGTTAGAAGTTAGAAGTTAGGAGTCTGAAGTCTGAAGTCTAACGTCTAACCTACTAATACAGTGGGAGTTTTTGTAACTGTTCAATTAGCAGACCCGTATCCACACGCTGAGTGTTGTCACCTGAATCTGGGAATCCAGTAATCGCTGGATTTTCACTCAGTGATTTGTCGATTACCAAGTCGTTTGGCGTAATACGGTTTAACACTTTGTTTTCGGGAATCGTGTCTTGGAAAATCTTTGAACTGGCAACAACCGAGGTTCCGAACAGTGAATTTATTTCGTCTGCCGGAATGTCAATCGGATGCGAAACCAATGTACTGGCACGCACTTCTGCATAAGCAGAAGCGTCAAAAACGGAGCTTTTTTCGACTTTCCATTTGCATTGAGGCAAAACTTCAGCTCGATTCAAAAAACCAATGAACTCAAGAATCGGAGTTTTATTGAAAATCATCGCAGAAAACTTAATTGACCAATTCACCGGAAGTGGTACTCCGTTCTTCGATTTCACAAATCGCGTCAGGGCTGATTTGCAATACAGCAAAACATCTTCAAATTGAATGGAAACTCCCGCCAATGATTCTGCGTCTGAAGCTACTTCTCGTAAAGTACAAAATGGAAGCGCAATTGCAATGAAGCAACCCTTAAAATTTAACGTAGCCGGTACATTCGACTCGCTGAGCAAAACACATGTTTCGCCTCGAATAACAGAATTGCTAATATTGATACTTATTCCCTGCTCAGCCTGCCCAGAATTCGCGTACTTCGGATTAGCTTTTGTAATATAATCCGTTGAGTCACTTTTTTGCGAGCTGGAAGTTAAACTTGTTCCTTCAGACTGCCGGTATCCAAACGTTGAGCCGGAAGCCGCCGCAAATTGAAGTGACGCGGAACCAGACGTTTTTTCACTTGGCACCACATTTGAGAAGGCAGGCGAAAGTGATGACGTTGCAGTACCGGAAACGTCCGAGAAAATTCTGAAAACCGTTACGTAAGAATGAAATGGCAATGTCCCTTCCGCTCTGGTGTTTCTCACAGTAAAAGAACAGTCCGTAAACTCAAGCTGCGTCGGACCTTTCGTCTCGATTAGCGACCATTTTTCGGCAAGCACACTTTGCGAAACGATCATTTCGAAAGCAATTCCTTCACAGCTGAAAGAGCCGCCGTTTATTAAAAACATGTAAATCCGGTTATTCTTAATTGAAGCCGCACCACTCGGTCTGAACGAAACAACTGGGGTGTAACCTTTTACCGCTTTAATTGTAATTTTCTTGTCCAAAATGGAGATCGGCTCCAATTTTGCAGCGTTTCGATCAACTCCGTTGTATCTAAGAAGAATATTCGAGTTTTTTTCAGCCGCTGAAATTGCCGCAGCAAGCGATGTGAACACGCCTTGTTCAGTATTTGTACTTTCAGGGTCAACAATCAACGTAGGCGAAGCGTTTGGTAGTGGCGTTTTATCAGCCGTTACCGGTGCACTACCACGTAACTTTAGAAAATTTACCGAGGTGGATAAGGGAACTCGGGTTAAAGTTGATACCGTACTTTCAGTAACTGCTGAGTTAGACTGTTGCGTTGGTCCCAAATATGCACCTCCGCTTAATAACGGATTTCCCAAGCCCGACGCATAGCGCGGCTGCAGGCCATTTTGATGAACCTGGACACTGTAAGATAACCTGCCAGCCAAGTCAGAATCGCTACCATTATTTTCTACCTGATTGGAACCAGAATTTCCGTCCTTCAGGCTCGACAATGAACCGATATTCGGCATAAGTACCGTGTAACCGGAATCAGCAACAGCCGTGTCCCAAACAATTGGAGTAAAATCAGTTACGTCATTTAGTGTTCCGTTTTTAGCCGTCTGCTGATTTGTTCCTCCCCCAGCAGCACCTGGCGTTTGGCTTGTTCCATTTCCTGTATTGTTAGTCCCAGCCGCAGTTGCCTCATGATTGCCTGAATCGTTGATTGTTCGTGAATCAACAGAAGGTGGAACCAAATCATCATTAGGAACAAACAAATTTATTAAAAAGAAACAAACGGCAAACAGTAATATTGCGGAAATCCAAGGCAGGTTGGTCAGAAGTCGCGCGTATTTGGATTTCTTTCCAACGCTCCAAGCCGCATTTCTTTCTTCGACAGGTCGTAAACCGTAAAGTTCGGCAATTTCCGAAAGAGCCGCAAGAAGAGTGGTCGGCGTCTGGTAACGTTGCCGCGGATCCTTTGCCATCATTTTCTGAAGCAAAAACGCAATTTCCGGCGGTGTATTCGGTTTGAAAGTTCTGATATCCGGCGGTTCGTCACCTTGGTGCTGAAGCAGTTTCTGCAGCACATTTCCTTCAGGAAACGGCGGTCTGCCGGTTAGCATAAAGAAAAACGTGCAACCGAGAGAGTAAATGTCGCTTCGGACGTCCGCATTTCTTGGGGCTCTGGCTTGCTCCGGTGAAATGTAGTCGAATGTTCCGAGCGTTACGCCGCTGGCCGTCAAGTCGTCGTTCGCTTCGGTTGGCTTTAACAACCGGGCCAGTCCCATATCAATAAGTTTCGCTTTTCCCGACTTCGTGATTATTATATTAGACGGCTTGACATCACGGTGTATCACTCCGTGCGAAGCGGCATGGGAAAATGCCTGCACAATTTGTATAAGATACGTTATCGCTTGAGGAACCGAAAACAAACCGTGCTGTTCAATCATTGCACGGATGTTGATTCCTTCTACGTACTCAAACGCAATGAATGGTATGTCACCTTGCTGTCCGGCAAAATATACTTGGGCAATATGTTCGTGATTCAATCTCGCAGCAGATCGGGCCTCGTTCATAAATCTGGCAACCGAGGCTTGGTCTTGTGCCCGTTGGTGGTGCAGAACTTTAATCGCAACTTTTCGATCAAGCGATTTGTCGACACCAAGATAAACACGGCCCATACCGCCGCCGCCGATGAATTTCGTTACTGTAAAGTGACCAAGAACCGTACCAGGCGGCAAAATTGTATCAGAAGTTTTAACCGGAAAGAGGCCGGCTTGGCTGTCTGACGGAGGCGAAACAAGATCAGTTGACGCGAGAAATAGTGCGTTTTCATCCGAAGTAGATAACTTCGGTCGAGAAGAAACGGAATCCGAGGAATGCGCAGACGTAGCATCACCCACTATTTCAGGTGGAACAACACTTTGCGATTCATTACTCGGATTTACATTGTTTTGCACATCATCAGCAAAAGATGAAAGCAACCAGGCGCTTATAACTAGCCGGGAATGATTTCATCAATTTTGACCAGAGTATGGATTTGTCTGTGCCCTGTGCGTCTTCTCGAATTTTTACGACGACGGAATTTGCAAATCGTCAATTTCGGACCTTTCTTTTCGCTAACGACTGAGGCAACGACTTTTGCTCCTTCGATAATCGGTTGACCAATTTTAACCGAATCGTCAGAGCTAACGGCTAGAACCTGCGGAAATTCCAAAGAGGTACCGGGCTCTAATTCGCCACGATAATCAATCATAATTTCTTTGCCAACTTCAACTTTGAGTTGTCTTCCGCCATCAACAATTATTGCGTACATTGTAAAACTTTCCAACAGATTAAAGGCACACTTTTTATAACGCACATAGTCATTACCGCAATTTTCCTTACTTTACCCTGCGGGAAAAGCAATGGGTACAAAGCAAGTAAACTACAACACATTGACCATGTGCAATATAGTAACAACAGCCGGTAAGGCATTGGCTTCAAGGTGAGAAAACGACTGTTTCAAATTCACTGATTGCCTACCGGATTAATTTATTCCACTCGGAAGAGGAATTCTAGCCTAAGATCAAGCAAAATCAAGGGGGGCGGAGCATCAAAGCATCAAGGAAACAGTAAAATATGCTGTAGACGAGAAGCATTTGGTGTGTTTTATGATTTACACCCAGTTCCCATGTTGTACGTCAGAACATTCGTTTTTTTCCGAAATTACGACCTGTATTACCTGTCTTGTCAAAATTATCTCTTTTCTCACATTTGTAGGTTGCTACAAGGTATTTTATTGGCTAAAATATGGTATACCTTCACGGTGTATTACTGAAATTTTTAAAAATTAAAAATTAACATTAAAAGGAGCCTAGACATGCGTAATCAAATAAATTTATTTTCTGGTTTTTGTGCAATTTTACTTGTTTTTTCTCTTTTCTACAGCGTTGCGTCAGCCCAAACACTTTTCCGGCAGTGCCCAAGTCCGGTATATCAGAGTAACAGAAACGTAACACCGGAACCTTCAAAATTAATAGGATACAATCCACCAAATTCTCGTGCAAATACAAGTCGTGTGTATCAAGCTCAAGTGATTCATTCAACGACGACTGTGTTACCGTATAGTATTAGTGAACAACCGGCCCAAACAGCAAAGCCGTCACAATGTGAAAATGTAGCACCAGCCGCTCCGAAAACTCCGATCACTCCCGGTAAACAAACGCCAACTAAAGTTAAACCGACGCAACCAGTTACCGCTGAAACCAAAACAGATTCCGCCACAAAACCAAACGCAACTGAAAACAAAAGCACCAATGTAATTGATACAAATAAAAATAACGGCAATAACGTTACAATTGGCAACGCAACAAAAGATAACAACACTTCGACAAGTGCCGACACAACCACAAAACCGGTTGACACCGTTAAGCCAGAAAACAGCATTAAAATTGATACCCCGTCAATAAAAGTTGAAGCAAATACAGTTGAACCTGATGTAGGTGCAATTAAACCAAGCACAACGGTAACCAGTCCCGATATTCCGAAGAATCCGTTTGCCACTGATGAAACTGATACGCAAAAAACTGACGATATCGGAATCGGCACGGTCATTATTGATGAGGATATTGAAGCCGAAACCCCTGCAAATAATCAAATAGAACAGTCGGTCCCAAAACCTCCTCCAACTACCAACGACTTGGAGTCTGACTTCAAATTCGACACCGACGACGAAGCAACCGGTTCTGACAATACCGGGAGCTCTGGTTTTGAATTAGATTTTTCAACCGATGAGCCGAGCGGTGCTTCGTCCGAAACCGACATTATCATTGATG
>JBOFQC010000215.1:0-5753 GCA_051660725.1 Thermoguttaceae bacterium | reverse complement strand
GCAGTGTCGGATTCGCGGATCGTCGATTTGCTTAACGATTTTGACGAACTCGCAAACTGTTTTTTTTACGCATTTTGTTTGGTTTAACTTTTTGACATCGTTTTTGATATGCTTTTTGGGCTGCTTTTCCATGAGACCTACTTGTTGAAAAAGCGGACTTTACACTTGACCTAGAACACAGTCGCTTCAGGGCGAGGAGTAGCTGAAAAACATTTTGCGATCTTTATTTTTACAGTTTCTAAGGGAATCAATCAGCGATATCCGAATCAATTGGATTGTACACTTTAACGGGATCGTGAGGATAATACATTGCAGCGATTTGCTGAGAAATCATGCCAACCATGATACTTCTGAGTTTAGTCACATTTGCGCTTCCATAATACGGTTGCGGCACTTTCGGATAAACAATTTGCATCTGATCTTCACCAATAACTTCATCGTTTTTGATATCATACGTTTTAATCAGCCAACTTGCCCGACATTGCAGAGTTCCCTGACTTTCGATAAGATTGAATCCTTGCAGTTCAATTCCGATAACGTAGTCGGTATTGAACGCGACACCAAGTTCGTCGAAATCTTCATATTCCGATCTGCAGTCGTCGAGCCATTTTTCTACTTTGCGGTAATCGACAACTGACAATTTTTTATTTTTCACATTGTGTTTCAGCAGTTTTCCAACGGTTCGGGCGATGTCACGGGGCACTGTTTCATTATCCATTTGGTTTAGCGCCAACGACCGGCAGATGACAAGCACCTTTTTTTCGCCTTTTTTCAATATTGAATACCTTGCTGGCGCATCTTTACCTTTTATTAAATATGCCGCTGTAAAAAGTGCGTTACACCCCTGTGTTGGAATTATAATCGCAACTCCCAACAGTACGAATAAAACAACCGACAATCTAAATAATCTGGATGAAAATGCGGTAGACATATTTATATTTTTTAAAATCGAGAACAACGCCTTATTTTGAAAGGCTTATCGTATTTATTGACGGGAAATTTACTGACTTTTACAGTATAAATCTGATAACTTTTGCGAAGAATACGACTTTTCCGAGGATAAATCAAGAGGAAAATTTTGCGGCAAATTGCAGAAAATGAAACAAAACGAAACGACAAACAGAGCCGGAACCTCATTTACGTCTGTTGTTTCAGAAAAAGCTATCTGATATACTTATTATTATCAATGGTTGTCTGGACATCTTTCTTTAATACACACATAATTTTACACAACATGAAAAGAAATTTACTCATGATTAAAAACAACGCTTTGCATAAAATAATTTATTCACTGTTATTTTTCTTGTTTACCTCTGTTACTTTGCCGGTCATCGCAGCGGAACTTATGGTTGCCGACAAACTTATAAAAGAAAAAGGGATTAATCAGCAGATTCCGCAAATTACTAGCGGCTCGTTGAATGCCTGCTGGGACCAAGCCAATAAACGTGTCGAAATCCTTGACGGACAAGGTGTTTTCGCAACCGTTGAACTCCCTGACACCGAATCGGTCACAATTGGTAAAGACTCGATTACGTCGGTTTTACCCGAAATGCAACTTCTACAAAAAGACGGTTCGACGATTATTTTCACTTTACCGGTCCAGTTGACAAATACACCTTTAATGCTGAACCCGCTTTCGGTTACTCGCGCTTCCTTAATAACATGGTTGCCGGAACCTACTCCAAATTGGGTGGCGATTTCCAAGAACGTTAAGCGTGGCGAACCAACCGAAGAAGAAAAAGCGTCTGGTGTCGGTGTCATTCGTCTGCCGGAAATCAGGCTGGTGACGCCATTCAACGAAAAATCGGCCAAAAACACTGACGACTTGAAAGCGTTCGGTACTGCTGGAATCCGCCCGCTTGACGGACATAACGGAAGTTACGCATTTCTGGCCGTTGTTGATCCGCAAACCAACGCTGGAATCGTATCCGGCTGGACAACTTCGAAAGTCGGGTCGGGAATTGTGTTTTCCGGCAAAACAAAAGACGCTGATCCGCAAATCACTCCCGAAATCCAGTACGGAAGCATAAAAACCGCTCCAATGAAGCTGGGTGCTGACACCACAACTGAAACATTTATTATTGGTCGTTATGATGACGCCAGAACCGGTCTCGAATCTTACGCAGAAATGGTTGCGAAATCAAATTTTGGACGTTTTTTAACTTCCCAAACGAAAGAAAAAGAAAACCCATTACGAGATTCGGGAGTCAGTGTTGAGGGTGAAACAGAAAAAGTTGAGAAAATTTTCTTTTCATATTTCAAATTACCGCCAATTCCGAGCGGGTATTGCACTTGGTACAGTGACAAAAACGGAGGAGCGAGCAACCCTGCCGCTCTTGCCGAACTTGCCGAATTCAGCGAAAAGAACCTTGCCCCGTTTGGAATGGATTTCATACAAATTGACGATTTGTGGCAAGACGGTATCACGAAAAACGGGCCACGAAAAAACTTCACGCGGGTAAAACCAGACGGTGCGTTTAAAGACGGCATGAATCCGGTAGCAACTGATATCAAGGAACACGGATTTCGTGCCGGGCTTTGGTTTATGCCGTTTGCCGGAAGCGTTACCGACCCGCACTTTCCGAAAGAGTGGTTCGTAAAAAGTGGCCGCACAGACGAAGTAAACGAAAACGGACACAGCAAAAGAGCTTACGGTCAAACGGTTAACCGTGAAGGCGAACCTTACGAATCATTCTGGGGCGGCACTTCACTTGACATGACCAAGCCGGAAGTGCAGGAATATTTGCGTGACACCACTAAACGAATGGCCGACGACTGGGGGTTCAATTATTTCAAATTGGACGGACTCTGGGTCGGAATGGCCTGCGACCAGCTTTACGTAAATAACGAATACCGCCCCGACGATTTTGGCGAAGCTGTGTTTTGTGACGAAACCGTGACACCAGTTCAGGCGTACAGGAGAGGGCTGGAAATCATACGTGACACCGCACCTGACGCCACTATTCTCGGCTGTAACGTTTCGCAAAACATGCGGATGATGCTTCCGTCAGTTGGGCTGCTAGACATGATGCGAATCGGTCCCGACAACGGAGCGAATTGGAGCGGACTCAAAGAAGGACCCTGGCACGGCTCAAACCGCTACTTCTTAAACGGACGTGTTTGGTGGAATGATCCCGACCCGATTTACGTCAGAAACTCAATGCCGTATAAGCACGCCCGGCTGATCGCAACCTGGGCGGCAATAAGCGGCCAACTAATCGCAATGAGTGATTGGCTCCCGGACCTGTCCGAAGAACGGCTTGAGATCATTCGCCGCACAATGCCTGGACACGGTTTGAAAACGGCAAGACCGCTTGACCTGTTCCGCTCGAATATCCCGCAGATTTGGCACCTCACGCACCAAGCCGCGGATTCGCCGCGACGTGATGTTGTTGCCATTTACAACTGGGATGATGAAGGGAAAGAACCGAAAAAAATTGAATTCAATCTGACCGAAATATTTCCAACAGATTCCTCTTCAGATAATGAATCGGTTCAGTATGTGCTTTACGACTTCTGGAACAAAACCGCAGTGGTATCACTTGGCGATTTCAATTCGGGACCAGTAGAACCTGGCGACTGCAAGGTACTTGCTATTCGTAAGATTACGAGCCAGAACAATTTCCCGCAGGTTGTAAGCACTTCCCGACACGTGACGCAGGGAATAGTTGACATCATAACCGAGAAGTGGGACGCTGACATCAAAACTATCAGCGGCGCAAGTCGTGTTGTAGGCGGTGATACGTACAAAATGCAAATTTATATTCCCGCTGGTTTCGGAGAAGGTAAGGACGCAATCGCTGAGGTTTCAAGTGGTACAGTTACAGTGACACCAATTAAAATTGAAGGACTCGAAAAAGAAAACGCCGGCTGGCTGGAAGTTACAATTGATTCGCCAAAAAACGATAACATCGAATGGAAAATCAAATTTTAACTTTTCTGCAAAACGAATCTTCACAAAATAGCGAGCCGTCACGAGAAAATCGCGAGCCGTCGACGTAAGTCGACGGGTACTTTCCGAACTTTTCAACTTTAGCACAAAATTAAAAAATGAAAAAGCTATTAATTATTTCAGGATTTCTCGCTGCATTTTCGTTAATGACTAAACAACTCCCCGCAGAAGAAGTGGTGCCGCCGCTTCCAGTCGGGGCATATATGCCGGCAATTCCAGCCGATTATTTTCCGTCTCGTACACACGCTTTCGTGTTTCGAAACTGGACAGTTGTGCCAGCCGAAAAAATTGCGTCCGTGCTTAAAACTGACACGGAAAAAGTTCGCGAAATTGCGGATTCAATGGGGCTGGCAGCTGATCCGGTGATTTCGCCGGAAATGAAAAAACGCGGCTACATCACTGTGTTAAGACGGAATTGGCACCTCTTACCGTATTCGCAAATTGTCGAACTGCTCGAAACCACGCCGGAAGAACTCGCTTTCGCGCTTCGTGAAGACGATTTCCTTTTCGTAAAACTCGGCAACACCAAGCCGAAATGTGAAGTATTACTTTACGAAAAACCAACAAAAGAGACGCAAGCAGCAGCGGCGAAAATTAGAAACTGGTTAAAGTCCGACTTCGATTCGGAACTCACCAAATCTGGTGAAGCCCGTTTCGAATTCATAAAGCAATTCTCGGAAGTACCGAATATGAAAGGCTTTCCGCTTGGCAAATCGGATTTGTCGCCGAGGTTCGTGTACTCGTATTTCGCACTTTTTGGTGATCCGCTATTAAAACCAACCGAAGATTCGTTTCCTGACGGACTATTTGCCCGGCTGGCAGCGGTTGGTGTTGACGGTGTCTGGATGCACATTGTGTTGCACCAACTGGCACCAGGCGGCGAAGATTTCCCGGAACTTGGCGTCGACCACGAAATACGTATTCAGAATCTGAAAAAACTTGTTTCAAGGGCAGAAAAATACGGCGTCAAAATTTACCTGTATTTAAACGAGCCGCGGTCAATGCCGCTTGCTTTTTTCGAGAAGCATCCGGAAGTTCGTGGCGTCAGCGAAGGGGATTTTGCTGCGTTTTGTACAAGCGACCCGGAAAAGAAAACGCTCCGTTGGCTGGAAAATTCACTGGAATATCTTTTTTCCGAAGTGCCAAATCTGGGGGGCGTGTTCACTATTTCCGGTTCCGAAAACCTTACGTTTTGTGCGTCGCACGGTGCCTGGCAAAACTGCCCGCGTTGTAAAGATAAAACTGACACCGAGCTGATAAGTGAATTGCATCAGGTTATTGAGAGAGCGGTTCACAAAAGCAGCCCTGATGCGAAAGTTATTGCATGGGATTGGGGCTGGCGAAATCACGGCCTTTCTCCGGACATAATCAACTCGCTTCCTGAAAACGTGATGTTCATGTCTGTCAGCGAATGGTCGCTTCCGATACACCGCGGCGGCGTTGACAGCGTAATTGGCGAATACTCGATTTCCGCAGTTGGGCCCGGTCCGCGAGCTATTGCCCAATGGAAAACCGCAAAAGAACACGGCCTGAAAACCGTTGCAAAAGTGCAGCTGAATAATACGTGGGAGTTTTCGTCCGTGCCTTATTTACCAGTTCTGGAATTAACGGCCAGACATTGCAAAAACCTCGCGTCTGCTGACGTTTCCGGCATGATGTTAGGTTGGAGTCTCGGCGGTTATCCATCCCCGAACCACGAAGTAGCGTACCGATTCGCAATGAATCCGAACGCATCAATTGGCGAAGTGTTGGATTCCCTTGCCGAATCCCGGTACGGAAAAGAGGGAAAACCTTTTGCACG
>JBOFQC010000214.1:0-3469 GCA_051660725.1 Thermoguttaceae bacterium | reverse complement strand
GCACCGTCAAGGTATAACCACGCCGGCTGCATATCCACAACGGCACCGATTCGCTTGATTGCGTCAATTGCTTCGGGATACATGAAATTGCCGTGACAAATGTCGGGCCGAACCGCTTGAAGCGAACCGGCAGGTAATTCGTTTTCCGCTTTTTCAATTGCGGAAATCAACGTTTCAAGTGCTCCGTCACCGACGCAGTGTAACGCAGGCTGCAATTTATTCTCTGCCGCTGCTTTCAGAAAACGGACGAGTTGCTCGTCGGAAATCAAGAGCAAACCTTTGTATTCCGGGTCCGTAATTTTATAAATCGGACTTTCGCCCCACGGTTGACGCATCCTTGCGCTTCCAGTAAGCATTCCGCCGTCAAGGAACATTTTGACACCGCCTATTCGGAACATGTCGTTGCTGCGCGAAAACGGGCCTTGTTGCACACTTCGAACTTTGGCTTCGATTTCATCTGGTGTCAGTTTGGCATTTACTTCATGATAAATCTGGACGCGGCAAGACAGCGAACCTTCCATTGACATCGTTTGATACAACTTGATATCTTCGTCGGTTGCGTTTCTGTCTGCAATTGTCGTTATCCCGACTTTATTATATGCGGTAAAAAGTTTACGCAGCTGCTCTATCTGTTTTTCGTAACCCGCACCTTGCGTATCCGGGATAAGAAAGCTGCCAACAGCGGTGCAGTTTCTCATCATTCCGGTAGGTTCGTTTGTTACAGGGTCGCGTTCAATTTTCCCTAACCCGCTCCCTTCGTGGTTGCCGGAATCTTTGGTGACACCGAACTTTGCCAAAGCGAGTGAATTCAACATTGCGTCCGGGCCGGTCCGCATAAAAGCTGGGTGTTCCGACACTGCCGAATCGAGTTCTTCACGAGTCGGATATCTTTTGTCTTTAAGCCGGGTTATGAAAACCTGCTGCAAACCGATCCATTCGCCTTTTGGCACCACTTTTGCACGACTTTTGAAGTACTCAAGCACATCGGCCAGCGTTTCCATATACGGGATTTCGTGGTCCAACTCGTACATCGCGGCGGCAACCGGATGTGCGTGCGAATCAATAATGCCCGGCATTACGAAGCGGCCTTTCAGATCATGCTTTTTGGTTTGTGGAAACTTTTTTGCTCTTTCCAGCATTTCTTCTGTCGTACCTACTGCTTGTATTCGGTTTCCCTCAACGAAAAACGCTTCGGCAATTTTAAACTCCGAATCAGCGGTAACAATTTTGCCGTTGTAAAACACGGCGGTTTGCGGATGGTAAGATAATGCGTAAGCGTCTTCCGCAAGAACTGCCGCAGAAACTAATGGAATGGATATACCGAGAAACTCACGTCTTTTCATCTCGTAAATTTGAGTTAGAGGAAAAAAATTCAGATTATTTTTTGCTTTCTTTTCAAGCGGCGCATATCACCCCTTTTGAAAGAACAACAATGGAATTATACCGTAAGCCGCAAGAAAATTCCATTACCGAGAATAATTGAATATTTGGAAGCACCTCTAATACCAAAACCCGTCATGGGCGGGAACCGCCGTTAGGCATAAGTAGCTTCGCGTGAAGTGTTCCGCCTCCCGCGACCTGCCGCCGAGGCGTGAACGACCTGCCGCCGAGGCGTACATAGGTCGGCTCCTTTTGCTAGTTTTTCAATGTTCAATGCTGATTATCCTCAGCAAACCCTACTTTGGATAACATGCAGTTTTTACCGGGCGACAGTATATCTCGCATCTGAAGCGACATGATCTTTGTGACTTAAAAATGTTTCATCAAACTTTTGCGTCTATCTAGCATTAGGCATTAGCAAGAGTTAATAAAGAACAACGTACAAATGTCTGACTTTGTCCGACAAACTTAAATTCCTATTACCTCAAAAGTCTAATGTCTAATGCCTTTTCAAAAAACGCAAAATTATGTCCAAGAACAGTTTATACAACCAGTTTTACTTTAATCTGAACTGTGCAACAAGCTTTTGCAGATTAGATGCCATTGAACTCATTTCATTTGCAGCACTGGCGGATTCTTCTGCCGAGGCTGTGTTTTGTTGCGTTACGGCGTCAATTTGCTGCAAACCAATCGTAACTTGTCCGACACCTTGCGCTTGCTCATTACTGGCAACGGCGATTCCTGCAACCAGATCGGTCGTTTGCTTAATCTGCTCAACAATTGTATTCAGAACCGAAGACGTATGGGTTGCAACTTCGCCCCCTTTGTTGATTTCCTGACTGCTGGTTTCAATTAAAATCGTTGTTTCTTGTGCCGCCTTAGCACTTCGTGAAGCAAGATTTCGGACTTCTTCAGCAACAACGGCAAATCCTTTACCATGTGTTCCAGCACGGGCAGCTTCAACGGCGGCATTCAAAGCGAGCAGATTCGTCTGGAATGCGATATCATCAATTACTTTGACAACACGTTGAATCTCATTGGAGTTTTTCATTATTCGCTCCATTGCTTCATTCATGTGTGACATTGCTTCCTGCCCTTCCGAAGCGGCAACGGTTGCCTTATGTGCCAAATCACGAGCTTGGCCGGCACTTTCAGCATTCGATTTCGTTTGACCGCTGATTTCGCTCATCGACGCAGTAATTTGTTCGAGGCTGGCCGCAGATTCCTGAGCTCCGCTCGAAAGAGCTTGAGCAGCATTCGATACTTCATTCGAACCGGTAGTAACTTGACCGACACTGTCATGAATCTCATGAAGAGTCCGATTTACCTGCTCGCACATTTCGGCAAGATTACGGTTCATGGCATCTTTCGGGCCTTTGACACGAATGGTTTCTGTCCAATTTCCGTCAGCAAGATTGTGTGACAATGTTTCAACAGCGTGATAATCGTTCAAAATGGCTTCCGCACCTTTGATTAAGTCTCCGATTTCATCTTTCCTATGCAGCATTACATGATCGAATGTAATATCCAAGTCTCCTTCGTTCGCAATTTTGGCCAAAGCATCAACGGCCACTTTTGCTCCGTTAACGATATTTCGTGAAATAACAATGCCTAGTATCACCGCAATGATAATAGCAACTACAATTGTTGAGAAGAGGACTATATTCGCAAACCTCACCAGTCCGTTGAACGACTTCATGGCTTCAATTTGCACCGCACCGGCACCTTTGGACAAATCTTCAGAAAGACGAATAATGTCTTTAGAAACCGTATCCATTCGATCACTGACGACCTTTTGTTCGTCGATTTGTTTTATGAATGTTTCAGATTTTGTTCGCCAACTGTTGTATTCTTTTATCGCGTCTTCAAGAATAGCATTGTCGGTCACGTCCTTTGTCAAACTGTTCATCATATCCAAAACTTCAACGAATTTAGCCGCAAGTTCCTTGCTAAACTTTTCTTCTTTTGCAGGGTTGGTTTCATAAACAACTTTGTACGTCAGCGAACGGGTTTCTTCGACACCAGTCGTTATTGCCGAGACTCTTTCAAGCAAATCGATAAATCGGATATTAATTTCCGGAGTCTTATT
>JBOFQC010000213.1:0-2208 GCA_051660725.1 Thermoguttaceae bacterium | reverse complement strand
CGCCATCAACTAAAACGTTTCCAGCCGCCCCGTCTCCAACAAGTAATGCTCCCGTTGCTGCAATCATTGAACGGAAATTAGTAGCCGCGTCCATTCCCGTAATTGCTAGCGTTCCCGTTTCGCCATTTCCTACAGTAATATCCGTGACACCAGAAATCAATCCCCCGTCTTTGACGTTCAAAGTGCCGGCTCCAGTTTCACCGATCACTAATCCGCCATTTGCTTCAATATTAGACTGATATGATTTACCTGAGTCGGCATCACGAATGGCACCACTCACATTGACCGCACCACTTCCGGCGATGTTAACAGACGTCACGCCGCGTAAATGTCCCCCGCCTGATATATTGACCGTTCCTCCTTCAATATTTAGTGGACCTGTAATATTCAATTTCGACTGAAAACTTTTGGCACCGCCGGAATGTGTCATCACCCCGTCTACGTTGAGCGTTTTGCCCGTGTTCACACTGTATCCGGTACCACTGAAATTCGAAAAGCCGCTTAAATCGACTTCTGCTCCATTCGAAACAGTGAAAACATCACCGTTAAAGTTGAGTATGCCACCACTTCCTGATAATTTTGATTGCATATATGTGAAAGAACCAGGTGCCGTTTCAATTACGCTGACACCAGAAACGAGAAAGTTGCCGCCAATTGTCGTAGCTGTGTCAGTCGAACTCGAAGAACATAGCGACCCGTTCAGCACGGAAAATGTGCCTGTAGTTGAAACAGAGGAGTTTCCGCCAAGTTTCAATGTTCCCGAAGTTGTGTCACTACCAAGCTGTAACGCCGCGGCTGTTAATTCCACGTCGTTAAGCAACACTTGTGAGTTGGCACCAAACCCCACTGCAAAATTATTCGAGCTTGTACCGAGAGTACCGTTTTGGAATGTAAATACACCAGTTCCGGTCTGTATGTCAAATGAAACACCGGAAAGACCAATTTGGTTTAAATCGAATATCAGACTGGTATTAGCTGACGCCGTTGCGTGGCGCAATATTGTATACCCACCACTTGACGGCCAATTAGTCCAATTCGTTCCCGGATCACTAGACAAAACAATTGTGTCTCCCGAAGTTGAGAGATACATAGCTCCAGCTAATGTCGAATCGTCGTCAGAATCACTCGCCCAATCTCCAATGGAAGTTATATTATACGGAGTTTGCGCAAGTACGTTGTTGTTCCAACAAACGCAAAACAGAATTAAAGATGAAGTGAATACAAACCGAGAAAAGACGGAACGATATACTCGTACCGCGAGCGTGTATTTTAAAATCATGAATGAATGGGCCTAAAAAAACATGCATACAAATATTCTATACAATACTGTAGCACGGCATGCCGGGAACCTGCCGTTCAGGCCTAAGTAGCTTCGCGTGAATCGGTCGGCTCCTTTTGCCGAGGTTTCGTTGGTTAGGAAAGGTAACCTTCTTTTTTTCCCGACCTTCGAAAGGTAACTTTATTGCCGTTGAACAGTATACAAACCGAAAAGATTATTGAGAAAAGCGATATTTAACGCATTACCTTTTCTACCCTGTGCATTCATCCTAAAGCCATTATGCTGCCCAAGCAATACAAAATGTAAATCTGCTCCATTTTGTATAAAAAAGTATGAATGACGTAGAGATGGCATAATCTGATAATATCTATCGGATATTCCAATGGCGCACTGTAATGAAAACTAAAAAAGAGACCGCATACATTGTCTTCGTATGCAGTCAATAAAGCAAAAAATCTGTAATTTCAAGTACGATTCTCGAATCTCATTGCTAAGATACAAATGAATTACATGTACCGCCGAGCCAGGTTTGTTCTACTTTTGTTTCCAGAATTTCGTCTATTGGACACGTTAAAATGTCACGGTCAAGAATAATAAAGTCGGCATATTTTTCCGGTTCAATTGATCCGCGGTCTTTTTCGCTCCGCATCACATACGCACTGTCAACGGTATAGAATTTTATAGCTTCTTCCCTCGACACGCACTGTTCCAAGTGAATCGGCGTTTCTGTCCAACGCGGTTTACGGGTTAACATCGTCCACATGCCAAGAAACGGATTATATAAATTAATCGCTCGCTTCGGATCAATTTTAAGCATGTGATCGGAGCCGCCGCCGATTGGTACTTTTTTATCGTAAAGAGTACGGTACGGCTGGAACCACGTGAGCCGGTCGTTTCCAAAATGGTCGCGTAACGTGGCACCGTCAAGG
>JBOFQC010000212.1:0-3023 GCA_051660725.1 Thermoguttaceae bacterium | reverse complement strand
CCGGCCGGTGATGTAAACCGTTGTTCTCAAGAAACCGACGGTGATTGTAACTTCCTCATGGCGTCTAGCGGCTACCGAGAGTTTTCTGTTGCACGGCACTTGGGTGGAGGCGGCGAAACGCTCGTTGGAAACGCAGCTGCCCACGCAGGCAAACGACCAGTGTTCACCTACAACTTTGGCGGTTGTCACCCTGGTACGGTTAACTTCCTGATTGGAGATGGTTCGGTGCGTTCCATTTCGACAACAACTCCTGCCTCAACCTGGTTAAGAGACGGTCAAAAAGACATCTTGGCTTGTTTGGCAATTGTAAATGACGGAACAAGTGTTTCGTTACCGTAATAAAATTTGTTTTTTACCTGAAACGGCCATAGTTTTGGTCGTTTCAGTATTCAAACAACCCATTATTTTTTATTCTAGACAATTATATTCAAATGAAGTCAATTAGATTTAAACATACCATAATATACGTTCTCGCTCTGTTTATGCTTTCGTTTGCGGCCGGATGTAGCGGTAAAGTTAAAGTAAAAGGAAAAGTAACCTTCCCGGATGGTACACCGTTGACCAAAGGCGTCGTCGTCTTCGATAGCGAAGATGGCAAGTACCAAGTAAAAGGACCACTCAACGACAAAGGTGAATTTGCACCTTACGAAAGTAAAGAAGGGGACGCAATCAAGGCCGGCAAATACAAAGTATCAATTCGTGATGCCCATGAAGGTGGTGAATATGTTGACAATGGACCAAGCGTTCCTGCAACCTCAACACCAATTATTCCTTTAATTGACAAAAAGTACGGAAGCTACAGCACTTCAGGATTAACCGCTGAAGTCAGCTCAAGTAAAAGAAACGTCGAACTACAGGTCGAACCGCTGAACTGAACTTAAAATTAGCTCAAAGAATCGTTAAACAGTCGACTACCTTGCTTTGCACCTTTTGTGAAAAGCAAGGTTTTTTTATGACAAGTTGCTTGAACAACGCTTAAAAAGATTACTTCGGCTTTTTCTGTCTTAGTTCCCGCGTGAGCGATTTTTCTTTTTTGTCGCTCTTCTTGTCGTCCTTGGCTCCTTTTTGGGGAGTCTGATTATTTGCCGGAACCGATTTTTTTACATTTGGCTTTTGTTTGGCAGAAGCGACCTTTCCGGAACCAACAGTTTGCTTTCCCGGCTTGCCCTTCGGTGCAGCACCGGTCTTGGCCTTGGCGTTATCGCTCTTGACTACCTTTTTCTTTTCTGTTTTTATAGCTTTAACAGTTGCTGATTTTTGAGTTCCGGTAACTTTAGAATCAGTGCGTTTATCTGCTGTTTGCTTAAGAGATTTAGGTTCTGCTTTTGGTTTTACCACGACTTTGGCGGTTTCAACTTTATCAGCCTTATCATTTTTTTTCACCGCCGCAACTTTTTCCGCAGCAGGTTTTGTCACAGCCAATTTTTTTTCTTGCGGCTCAGGCGAAGTTTTTGACGGCTTTGCTTCCGACTTCGGCGCAGGCTTTACTTCTTGTTTCGCACCCGATTTATCGGACTTCGCTTTTGACGCAGTTTTCGATTTTTTGGAAGACTTGCCCTTGACTGAAGAATCGAGATCATCGTCGTCAGCGTCGTAATTGAACGGAGAAGATTCTTCACCAGTAATCGGATTCGGAATAAACTCGACTTCCTGCACTCCAACCGGTTCGTCCACCACATCCATGTCGTCGTCGAGAGTGCCCGCTCCACCCATTGGCGGAACCATCAATTTTGGCTTCTCGGGCTTTTGCGGTTTAATCGTTTGAAGAACGGGAGCGGTAAAATCCCGCGTCAATGACTGCTGGTCAATCAATTTCAGTATGGCAATGACTTCTTTGGAGTCTTCTTTTTCTCTATGATCAGAAGCGAATTGGTGAAGCAAATTGGTAAACTCCGCACCTTGATTCTTAGGAATAGCGCGTTCGAGCCCGTTTACTTCTTCTTTCGTGCGTTCTTCATTCACTTGCGTTAAATCGAGCCGTCTGAAAATTTTAAGACTCGACTCGTCAAGCGGAATTACGTGCCCACCCAGAGCGTTCTGGATTGTGTAATTAATCATAAAACGGCTGCAAACCGTAAGCGATTCCATGTACTCCGTTGATTGCGAAAGACTCTTTTTTCGCAAGTCTTCGAGATCATACATATATGTGGTTTCAAAAACCGCCTGCAAAGCACGTCGAACCCGTTCACCAGCCGCCATTGGATCAGGAAGATGAGGAAACGTGTACGCAAGCTCCGCCGCCGTCGAAACACGAATTTCATTCCAATCGATATAATGGTGTTCTAAAACCGCAAAAGCGGTGCCCGCCTGGTCAAACGTCGCATTTTCCAAACAAGCGGCAAAAACCAAGTGGTCCAACACCGATTTCGCCTGTGTTTGCTGCACATGCTTATACTTCTTCTGCAGATGCTTAAACAGATTCTTAATTTTATCTGATCGACTCATGTTTATTCTGTATCGTTTTCAACTGTATCGTTATCTTCTGTTTCGTAATCGTCTGCTTCGAGGTCTTCGCCGACTTCGTTTTCTTTCGGCAAAACCTCGTCGATAAGTTTCGAAATCAAGAGTGAATGTTTCGTTCCTTTATCAAGGACAAACTGTAATTGAGGCGTATAACGAGTATCAATCCGTTTAGCGCACTTCGCCTGCAGAAAACCAGCCGCCGACTGCAACCCTTTGAGGGAAAGCTTTTCCATTGCATCGTCGCCCATGACAGATACGTAAACTTTCGCGTATCTCATGTCGCCGGAAACTTCCACTCTCGTGACAGTTACGTTTTTAATTCTCGGGTCCTGAAGGTCGGTCAAAATAGACATACCGACCACTTCACGGATCGCTTGGGCCGCTTTTAATGTTCTTCGAGATTGCATATTGAAAGTGTGATGTGTGTTAGAAAGTTCTTGCGACTTCTTCGATTTTATAGGCTTCGAGAATGTCGCCCTCTTTCAGGTCGTTGAATCCTCTCAATTTCATGCCGCACTCGTAACCTTCACGAACCTCTTTGGCATCGTCTTTTTCGCGTT
>JBOFQC010000211.1:0-5866 GCA_051660725.1 Thermoguttaceae bacterium | reverse complement strand
TCATAATGAATTCCTTAAATTATCCTCTCGTATCAATTTTGAAAAGTGGCTTGCCAAATTCGACTGGTTCGCCGTTTGCTACAAGTACGGCAACGATTTTACCGGTCATTTCGGCCTGGATTTCGTTGAATACCTTCATTGCTTCGAGTATGCAAACGGTTTGTTCAGGGTGAACGTGATCGCCAACCTTAACAAACGGCGGTGCACCGGGTTTCGAAGATGTATAAAACGTGCCGACCATTGGGCTCTTGATGTATCCGATGTGCGATTCGTCAACTGCCGCTGTTTCGGCTGCTCCTGCACCAGCTGCACTTGGAGCTGGCTGCGCAGCAATTTGCGGAACATGCGGAACCTGAAGATGCGGCATTTGAACGTACTGCGGGGCTGCAACGCCAGCTGCCGACGCATTGCGGCGCATTTGAATACGCGTATCTCCTTGCTGAAGGTCGATTTCGGCCAAATCGTTGTCTTGCATCAACTCAACGAGTCGGCGAATACGGCGGACATCAAATACATCATTATTTTTATCACGATCTTTTTCAGGAACGACCATTTTGTTGCGGTTGAATGTTAGAGGAAAAAGTGTTTGTAAATGAACAGAAAAACCAATTACGTTTTTCGTGCCGCAGCCGAAAACTTAAATATACCAGAATTATGATGATAATTCTATTTTATGCAAGGCCATTTTACGCTAAAATCGGCAAAGACGAAGTACCTGCTTTGCGTTTTTTTCTAAAGGTGCTGAAAAAAATGCTTATACTATTTATATACGAGCCGGAAGTTTATAAGAATTTAAGCAAAAACAGAAACTTTGCTTTGTTTGGTGTATAATTAAGAAAGGCATTGGGCTTTAGGCATTAGGCTTTAGATTTCATAAAAGTGATGATTAGCGAGCCGCCAACGTAAGTTGGCAGGTGGTTTGCACTGTTTGGTTTTGGTAAAATTGAGTTACACTTTAAAAATTATTTCTACATACAGGGGGTATCATGAAATACAAAATAATTTCATTATTCTGCACATGTTCAATAATATTTATTTCGGTCAATATTTCCAAGGCTGACACGATTCAGGCAGACACGATTCGTCAGGAAAATGCCCAAGCAGAAGCAATTAATCAAACGAACAACCAAAATGACGTTTGGCTTTTCAATACGCGAACTGCCTCAATTTGCTCGCCAAATGAGAGCGAGTTTGATAAAATATTCGCTTACCAATTGGGCCGAGAAGCAGATAACAGGTGTTACAAATGGGAAAAAGCAGCAATTTCCGACTTTTTTGAAACTTATGATCCCAGTGTTCCGCTGATTGTGCTGATACACGGAAATCAGTACGCACTGAACGACGCAGTAGATGACGGCTTGGCTTTTGAACAACGTGTATTAAAAGGGCAAAAATGCAGACTGCTTATTTGGGCTTGGCCAGCTGACAGAATTCCGTGCGGGATAAGAGCCGATGTGCAGACGAAAATTGAATATTCCAAGTATCAGGGAGCTTACGTTCAAATGCTGCTTGACCGTTTACCGGAAAAAGGGAATATTTGTCTCGTCGGATTCAGCTTGGGTGCGCAAACCATTTGCGAAGCAGTTGAACTTACTTATAAAAGCAATAATGCTTCTTCGAGTGAAAAAGATAATGAACCTAAAATAAGAATTATTCTTTTCGCGGCCGCAGTCGACCAATTTTCGGTTTCTCCCAAGTGCCGTTACGGAGACGTGTTGGAATTTGCGGAAAAAACATGTGTGGTTTACAATCCCGCAGACAAAGTGTTGAAATTTTATCCTTTGGTTTACGGACGTGGTGGGCCAGAATCGCTTGGAAAAACCGGCGTGCCACTTTACACAGTACCGAGTTCGGTCCGCGAAAAAATCGACATGATAAATATTTCTCAAATCGCAGGAAACAGGCACCACTTCAAATCTTACTTCGGTTCAAAACGTATAAACCAATACTATACCGATTTTGTGTTGTTTAGACAGTGAACGGGAGAAAGTCGCCTACCTACCCGCCAACTTACGTTGGCGGCTCGCATTGTATAACGTTTTCGCATACTGTATGGGATTATGCTACAGTTTTGATATAATTGCAGAACCATGAAAAGTACACATTTTCCCATTCGCCATCTCGTTTCTTTACTGTTTTTTTGGGCTTTTTTTCTGTTTTGTGCAGATTCAATTGCTATTTCCGCGGAAGCTGAAAAAGGTCTGGTTGGTTTTAGTCAGCCGCAATTTCAGCGTGAAATAGGGAATTTCACTTTCCAAAAAAGTATTGACGGCTGGCAGGCGGAAAGTCGAACCCAATTAAGTTGCGTTAACGATTCGCTTCTTGTCGAGTCAGGAAGTGCGGGTGCCGCTTTATATCATCTGTTCGATTCGCCTTGCTCTAAAATCAAGTTGCGGTTGAAAATAAAAACGCCCAACCAATCGCAATTAAATGTTTACTGGCTGACAAAAGAATTTCCACGCCGTGACGCTTCCCGGATGTGTACTCTTTATCTAACAGCAGACGACCAGTTTCACGATTACGAACTGTTCGTTCCCGCTTCAGGGCATCTTACGTTTCTGTCTTTTCAACTGCTTGGAACCAACACCTCTGCGCAATCTGGTGCAGTTAGTGATGCGGGCAGCAGTGCGCTACCAAGTAACACCTCAAACAGCAGTTCAAGTGGCTTGTGGTATTTCGACGCAATTGAAGTGTCCGCTACTGTTCCGTTCCCGTTGGTTGTAAAAAAAGCGGTGCGAGACGAAAAAGGTGTGAAATACACGATTTCAAACACGGGACAGATACCAATTGATTTCACTGCAGCCGAGATTCCGGGCGATCAAAGACTCGAAGCAGGCCGAGAAATAACCTTAACGGTTCCGATTAAAACAAGCGGACATCTTGCAATTGTAAGTTTGAAACTTACGACAAAAGATTTTCCATACGTTGAGTATCCAATTTTTATTTACCTGCCGGACGGAAAAACTGATTGGATAACACACCAGTTTCCAGACTCGAACTTTCATTTTGAAATATCACCAAGTGCGCAAATTGCCCGAATTGTCCGAAAACCGGATAATCAGCAGTCCGAAGTCGTTGCGATTATTGCTCCGTTGGTTCACCAAAACGGTGTAATTCCAGATTTTAAACTGATTTCTACCCCGGATTCTGCCCCAAATCTTGCGTCAAATTCCGGCCCGACTTCAGATGAAAATTCGGAAGCTGCCAAACCAGCTGACAACGGGAATGACACGGCCGCAACCACAAACAGTAATCCAAATGTGTTCCGATTCGTGGACTCGAAAACTGAAGCGACAAAAACCGACCCCCCGGACACAAAAACGGAACTCGTAATTGAGCTTCTGCCAAACGGAGAGGTCGGATTTAAATTCACCGCTCCAAAAGGTTCCGTGTTTGAAGGCCCGGTTGTTCGTCCGTTCGGAACGCTGCAAGGCGGACTTCTAAGCGGCGTGGAGCTACTCGGTCCAAACGACGTGAGTTCTTCTAACATTGACGTAACCGAGCCGAACAATCAGCGTTTTGAGCCGCCGGTAAACTGGATAACAATGCCGCTTGGTGTGGTTGCAACGGATAAAGTTTCCACTTCGCTAATGTGGCTGGATATGACTCTCCAACCGACTTTTGCGGTTCCAAACTTTACCGACTTGTCGGACGATTACCGCATGTCGCTAAAAGGAAATGAAATTAGTGCTTCCGTTCGTTTTTCGGAACCGGCGAGAAACAGCGTTTCAGAAGCGATTCGGTACGCTGTTATTAAACGTGGAATTCCCGATTTACCAATTGCTCCAAGAACTCCGGAAGATCAAAAGGCAATTACTTTATACGCTCTTGAAAATGCGCTGCTTGGACCGGACAAAATAAGTTGGGGCTACTCTGCTGAACCCGGAACTCCACGAGAACCGTACGCCGACGTCCTTTCCACTCTGTACCGACTGACTGGCAAAATGCCGAAAATGGCGGCAATTGTGCCGGACGGAAGTGTTTTGCCGAACGATTCCATTTACTTTCTCGCTTCAAGGGTTCAGGAATGGAAAGAAGTGCGTGGTGCGGATGTGGAAGCTGCTCTGGAAGAGATGAAGCCGGACGGTTCGTTTCCTAAACGGAGTAAATTCATGGAGATTGATTACGAGTTTAAACAAACGACTTCTTTCGGATACTGCGCAAGAAAGGCGGCTTTTTTACTCGATTACGCCAGAATAACCGGTGACCGAAAAGTTGTGCAGCGTGCCGCAAAAACGTTAAAATATTTGCAATCTTACGAAGTACCACGTGGTGGATATTATTGGGATTCCACATTCCACACTCCGGATATTCTAGCTGCCGCTTATGCAACCTGGGCGTTTACACGTGGATTCGAGCTGACAGGAAACGACGAATACCTCGAAGAAGCGAAGCGGTTTGCGTTGCTTGGCTTGCCCTTTGTCTACCAATGGGGCGACAAACCAATAATGCTTTACACAACAATCCCGATGTTTGGGGCAACAAGTAGAGAGACGCCTTGGTTCGGGACTGTTCAGCCGTGGGCCGGCGTAATTTACGGTTACGCAGTGACCTTATTGGCCAAGCACGACCAGAGTTTCGACTGGAAAAAAATCGCTACTGGAATACTAACCGCTGCCGAACAGACGCAGTACCCTGACGGAACCTTTGCGGGCTGTTTGCCGGACGCTTTCGCACTCGATTCGCAGATGCGGTACTCGTTGAAACTCAATCCGTGCGGACTGGTCAGTTTAAGACGTGCAATTGAAGGGGAAGTCGATTCTCTCGCAGTAATCACGGACGCTGGAAGTGTCGTTGCGTCACCGTTTTTGGTTGTTCCGAATAAAAAAGGGGCAATTGTACGTGGTGTGCCGGCTGGTCAGACTTTTGAAATTCTGATTGACGGACAAAGAATAGAATCCGTCGAAGGGTCGGGAAATAATCGTGACCAGATTTCGTATTAGCTGTATTCGAGCCGGAGGCGTAAGTCCCCGGACACAAAATTTACCGCTAATTCCAATTATTCCGATTATCCTTGACTCTTACGATTGGTAAAACCGTAAAGATCAGGCAATTTTTTTCTTTTATGTTTACATTGTACGGTAAAGTCGATAAGCTGGATAAGGTGTATGCCCGGATATTTACTTAACCGTACGCATTACCGAAGCTGGTATGGGCAATTTGCCTACGGCCTCGAAAAACGCCTTACAGTATTACAAGCGGGAAATTTAAACTGCCCCCCAATATAATAGTTGTTTTCCTGATTCTGGAACTCAATAAGTCAAAAAGTCATGCAAAACGCAAAGATATTCATCACAACAACGGCACTGGCTGTTTATGTGTCGTTTTCATTAGTTTCTCAGTTTCCGATAACTGCTGCTGCGCAGGAAAGTGCTGCACCAGCAGTTGACGCGGCTGTAACAGAAGCAAAAGCGGAAAACCCGGCGGAAACGGTTCCAGAAACGACTTCGCAACCTCGTGTTTCGCCGAATAAAGGATACGGTTCACTCGCATTTCCGCTGGTTGCAGACCGTCTTGCTTTGACCGATACGCAGAAAATTGAGGTTCAGAAGCTATTAGATGAACGCAGACGTGAACTTGCTGCCGTTGATGTAAAAGACCTTGCCGCACAGGAAAAAATCGTAGCAGATTCCGACGCGAAACTTGAAGCTTTACTTACGCCTGAGCAGGTCAGACTCTTTCCAAAGACGAAAGAGAAGGGGATTCGTTTAATTGCCGATAAACTCCCTTGGAGTACGGTTTTGAATCAATTTGCACGGGAAACAGGCAAGCAACTTCAGATGCAGGCTCCGCCGCCGGGCACTTTCACGTACACGACACCGGGTGAAGTTACACCTGTACAATTTCTCGACCTGATTAACAGCCG
>JBOFQC010000210.1:0-4718 GCA_051660725.1 Thermoguttaceae bacterium | reverse complement strand
TAGATCGGCGGGATTTGGATGATTTTCGCCATTTCGTATATTTGGACGGCATGGGCGACGTTTCGGAAACGGTGAAAAAAACGCGATCTTTTCGCCGAACGTTTGACAGAATTGGTTCCCTTTACATTCGGGTTATTCGTACTTACCTCCTCGTTTTTGAATGTGCGGTCAGGCAGTAAACAAGAAAGTAAAAAACGCCGCAGACACCGTATTTTACGGCACTTGCGGCGTTTATTAAAAGCACGCCCGGAGGGATTCGAACCCCCAACCCTCGGTTCCGAAGACCGATGCGCTATCCAATTGCGCCACGGACGCAGTTTCTTCTGACTAAAATGCAATCTAATCAAAATTCTTCAGCATTTTATAGCAGTAATAATTTTTTGCAAGGTCTTGAGCAAAAAATCAGAGGATTGCATAGTCGGAATTTTTATATACCGAGGTCTCGAAATGCACGGCTTGGATTCCCTAAACGGTAGTCTCCCGCCCATATCGGGCTCCGGTATAATATGAATTTATCATTTTTGGCAAGGCCAGTTTCCTGCCTGACTACCTTTTTAATGGGAAATTCTCTTTGAAGCCACTCTCAAACAGCATTTTTTCAATGTATTTTTATAGAGAATTTGTTTTTTATACCGAAATATGTTATGCTACCGATTAGTCTTAATTTATTTTTTATCAATGTACATTTTGTTAAGGAGAGATTGATGAGTTATCAGTTGACTAAAACAACTGCGTTTATTGTTGTAGCGCTTTCAATTCTAGTGCTTTCAGGTTGCGGAAGTAAAAACCCGAAAACTTACAAGGTCAGCGGAAAAGTTACTTTTAATGGCGGTGAAATGCCTGGAGATGGAAACATTTACTTCATCTCGACTGACGGAACAGGTTCACGTGGAATTGGAGATTTCAATTCAAGTGGCCAATTTCGGATAAGCACATGGAAGCCCGGAGATGGCTTGCGGCCAGGAACATATAACGTAGTAATTGAATGTCTTAAAACGCCACGTACTGGTGTTTCTGATGGTACGAGCTATATACATAGGAAATTTAACGACCCGAACCATGAGGTTTCCGGTTTGGCTCAGGTCACAGTTGAGAATAAAGCGATAACAAATCTTGTTTTCGACGTTTGTCCGCCAGAGGTCGAAGAAGTTGAAGTCATTCAACAATCTTCCCAGCCGAAGTACACACCGTAATTTGTGCGGAATTTGTTTTTTTGTGTTACAGTATTTTTCTGTTGTTTTCTTTTTACATGTATTATTTTTTGGAGGTTAATTAAATGAAAAAAAGTAGAGAGTATTCACAGGGGTTCACACTCGTCGAACTTCTTGTGGTAATCGCAATTATTGGTATCTTGATTGCACTTCTCTTGCCAGCGGTTCAAGCGGCACGCGAAGCAGCAAGACGTATGCAGTGCTCAAACCAACTTAGGCAATGTGGAATCGCGTTGCACAATTATCACGACGCACACCAGTCGTTTCCGATGAATTATTCACGTGGAGCCGGACCGCTTTATGAACGCACTACTTGGATTATAGGATGTCTCCCTTTTATGGAACAAGGTGCTCTATATTCGCTGCTTCGGAATGGTGAATTTAGTACTGAACGCAGACCGCCGGATCACACAGATCACGAAGCAATGGTTACCGTAATTAAACCGTTACTTTGTCCTTCTGATGGCTACAATGGTGGTCGCATGAATAACGGTGATCGTTCGCCGGGTGCTGGAAACAACTACGAATTCCAAGGTTGGTGGTGGGACGCTCAAGTCGCGTATGTGAATTACAAAGGCGTGATCGGCGGCGCATGGGGAACTCCGTATCCACGTGCTTATGCAAGTGGAAGATACGGAAATCCGACTCCGGGGCACCAAGTAGACACAGGTAACGGGGTTTTTCCGAGAAACCGGGTTGGCTTTAAGACCGGGTTGGATGTGACAAGCATTGCCTCTATTACTGACGGAACGTCGAATACCCTGATCGCTGGTGAAGTTTTAGGATATTGGACGCACTCAAACGGTTGGGTTTGTGAATCCGGGGTGGCGAATACATGTGGCATTCCGATTAATAACTTCAAGATCGAAGGAATGGGAGTTGACGCTTCCGGTAAAGCAAAACGGCCAACTTTCATTGACGATTGGTTCAGATCGTATGGGTTTTCAAGTAATCACACTGGCGGTGCAAACTTCGCGAGAGCAGACGCTAGTGTCCATTTTATTTCCGAAACCATTTCAATGGACGTGTACGCTAATGCCGCTACCATAAACACCGGTGATTCAACCTCATTGTAGAAATATTTACTGATGTTTTAAAAAATTCAGCCCTCAACACATGTTGAGGGGTTCTGCCAGCTCCACTTGGTAAACGACTTTCTCCGAAAATCGCTCTGATTTCGGACAAATCGGCAACATTTCTCACAAAGTATACCGGTTCGCATCTGTAAAATCTGCTTGCTTTCCATTCGCTTTAGCTCGCATAGGGGGGCTTTCTTTTTTGTCCGAAATCAGGTATCTTAAACGATTCGGATTCTTTGTGTTTTAGCGGTATTGTCGCTAATATACAGAGGACGGTTTAAAATTCCCGTCTTCAAATGATTTAGTCTTGCGACGCAAGGCGTTTTTCGAGGCCGAAGGCTACTGCCACGAACAGGCTTCGGTATATGTATATTCTATGTGGTATTGTACCACTACTAACCCTTAATTGACAACTACAGGAGATTTCCCGTGAGTGAACAACAAAAATTTATCATGGCAGATGGAAACGAAGCAGCAACGCTGATCGCCCATCAATGCAACGAAGTAATGGCGATCTACCCGATTACGCCGTCTTCCACAATGGGAGAGCTTGCCGACGAATGGGCGGCAAAGGGTAAGACGAATTTATTCGGAACCATCCCGACCGTGATCGAGATGCAGAGCGAAGCAGGCGCAGCCGGTGCCGTACACGGCTCGTTGCAAGCAGGTGCCTTAACCTGTACCTTCACGGCTTCGCAAGGTTTGCTCCTTATGATTCCGAACATGTTCAAAATCGCGGGCGAACTCACCCCGACTGTTTTCCACGTCTCAGCCAGAACAGTTGCGACCCACGCACTCTCGATTTTCGGCGACCACAGCGACGTAATGGCGTGCCGCTCAACTGGTTGGGCTATGCTCGCAGGCGGAAGCATTCAGGAAACACACGACATGGCGATGATTGCTTACGCCGCTACATATAAAGCACGTGTACCGTTCCTGCACTTCTTCGACGGTTTCCGTACTTCACACGAAGTGAATCTTATCGAACCGCTTCCAACCGAAGTCATTTCACAAATGTTCGACATGGAAGCCGTCTCGGCATTCCGTCAAAGAGCGATGAATCCCGATAATCCAGTTCTTCGTGGTACCGCCCAGAACCCGGACGTATTCTTCCAGGCTCGTGAAGCTTGTAACCCGTATTACGAAAAGGTCGCGGCAATTGTTCAGGCCGAAATGGATAAATTCGGTAAACTGACAGGCAGAAATTACAAACTGTTCGATTATTACGGAGCCCCGGACGCAGACCGCGTTATCGTTGCAATGGCTTCCGGAACCGGTGTTGTCGAAGAATATCTTGACCACGTCGACGCAGCTGCCGGTAAAGAAAAGGTCGGGCTCATTGCCGTTCGCCTTTACCGTCCGTTCGACTCAGACGCACTCGTTGCCGCTCTGCCGAAAACAGCGAAGAAAGTCGCTGTTCTTGACCGGACCAAAGAACCCGGTGCTCTTGGCGAACCGCTTTACCAAGACGTCATCACTGCTTTTGCTCAAAAAGGAGTCAGTGGAATTCAAGTCGTTCAAGGCCGTTACGGACTATCCTCGAAAGAGTTCACCCCGGCAATGGTCAAAGCGATTTACGAAGAACTTGCCAAACCGGCTCCGAAAACCCAATTCACAATTGGTATCAAAGACGACGTCAGCAAGTTGAGTCTCGAATATGATCCGCACTACTCCACTGAAGGCAAAGAAGTTACACGCTGCTTGTTCTTCGGTCTCGGCAGTGACGGAACAGTCGGTGCAAACAAAGACACCACGAAAATCATCGGCGAAAACACCGACTGGAAAGCGCAAGGTTACTTTGTTTACGACTCGAAAAAAGCTGGCTCGGTCACGGTTTCGCACCTCCGCTTCTCGAAAAAATCGATCAAAGGTTCATACCTCGTAAGTAAAGCGAACTTCATCGCGTGCCACCAATTCATCTTCACCGAAAAATTGGACATGCTCGCCCCGGCAGTTGAAGGCGCAACATTCCTTCTCAATTCGCCGTATGGTCCGGATGAAGTCTGGAACGAACTGCCGAAAGAATTGCAGCAGGAGATCATCGATAAGAAAATCAAGTTCTACGTCGTTGACGCCGTAAAAGTTGCGAAAGAAACCGGTATGGGCAACCGCATCAACACGATTATGCAGACCTGCTTCTTCAAACTTGCCGGTTTCTTGCCGGAAGAAGAAGCGATTGGCCAAATCAAAAAGGCGATCAAGAAAACTTACGGAAAGAAAGGCGACGCGATTGTTCAAAAGAACTACGCCGCCGTTGATGCCTCACTTGCCGCTCTCAAAGAAGTTAAGGTTCCGGCAGCCGCAACATCCAAGACGACCCGTCATGCTGGTGCTGTCGGCGAATGCGACGCATTCATGAAAAACGTGCTCGGCGAAATTCTTGCTCAACGTGGCGAAGACCTTCCGGTCAGTGCGTTCCCGGCAGACG
>JBOFQC010000209.1:0-13288 GCA_051660725.1 Thermoguttaceae bacterium | reverse complement strand
CACGGCTGAAATACATTGCGTTTCCATTTATGGTTATCGGTGCCAACTCTATTACCGCTTACGTAATGGCGGATGTTTCGTTGCACCCGTTTATTGCCAGGAATCTGCAAACGCACTTCGGAGCGGGCATTTTCAATTATTTTGGAGAAGCGTACCAGCCGTTGGTGATTGGTGCCGCTATTCTTTTTGTAGAGTGGCTGATTCTGCTTTGGATGTACTCGAAAAAAATATTTGTACGGGTATAGAGTTGGCATGCTGCCAAACATACATCAGTAAATAACGTTTAGCGGCTAAAAGCCTTCTGTTCAGGCATAAATTGTTCGTTTTCTACGGCTAGCCGCCGAGCCCCGTTCGGCGATGTCCACTCTAAAGCACGTGCTGATCCTGAATTTCAATCTTTATAAGTCGTTAGATCAACGGTTCCACGCTCTTTAAACACATATATTAGTCACGAAGCTACTCAGGTATAAAAATTACATTGTATCGCAATTTCTTGTTTAATGTTTCCTGTAAGGCAGTAAATATTACCAAAATAAATATTTTTGAAATATTTATACATAACGCTTGACAATTTTTTTGTTTTGTGTTACCCTATTTACATGCAAGATAACGCTGTTGTGTTTTCTGGCCAAATTTCCTGTTGGAATCTCTTGACGAGAACAGGAGTAGAATCGCTCTTTTCTTTATTTCGGCGCACAATTGTCATAAAACGAACAGCTAATCGATAAATTTGTACGACATCCAATAATAATCATGATTTTTTGAGTGCACATAAATAAATCATTGATTATCGAAGCAAATTTATTCGATAAACTCTACACAAGGCATTTCTCTGCCTATGCAAATGTGAGAAGGTACGTAAAAACTTTAAAGGTCCGTAAAAATTTTAATAGGTTCGTAAAAAAATTAAAAGTTCTGAAAAGAACAGGAAAAGGAGCAGAAAGATGAGAAAATTACTGCTAATCACGACTGTGATGATGTTCGCCGTATCAACGGCATTCGCTGCAGGAACGAAAAATGATGGAACGCCAACTGCAGGTGGCGGTCAGGTTGTAGGTGACGCTATTGCGGCTGCCGCTAAAGTATACAACACTTACGAAGCATACCAAGTAGCTTCTGGTGGTTTGGCTGACTCGCACAACTATAGGGATGTCCAATTCTTCGGAAATGCGAAATCAGGTAGTGGTGCCTACAATTTTGCTTTTGATCTTTGGGAAAATGGTGGCCTGCTGGGTACTGTGGAAGCTTACGGCAAGAAGAAGACCGGGCATTTTGAAAATTTTGAACCAGGTGGTGGAAATTCAGCAGTAGCGGTATCTGGAAAATATGGCGATTGGATCGGTTTTTCCTCAAATAACGCGGAATATGTAACAATGAATTTTGATCCGAAAATGGCTATAACAAATTTCTGGGTTGACTTTACAACAGTTAATGGCAGCAGCACGGCCGACTGGATTTCCGCAACATTTCTGAATACATCAACCGGTGAAACTCAGATGCTTGGTGCTCAGTACGCAAACGGTAACTGGAGTTCAGCTGAGGCGATTGCTGCGATTGTTGGTCAAGGTAATGATTGGGCGATTACTGATCTCAGGAATAATTCCAGAGATTACGCTTTCTTTGGGATTGTTGCAGAAGATGGTTATGTGTTGACCAGCTTTACTTTTGGTGTTGATAATAACAATAGCGGAACAGGTGGATTTGGTGCAACTCGTGTCGGTGTAGACGGATTCGTTCCAGATAATAACTACGTCCCGAAAGAAGACGACCCGTTGGTCCCTCCAACGCCCCCAACCGCGACACCCGAGCCGGCAACGCTTGCGATGCTCGGACTCGCGCTTTGCGGACTTCCGTTTGCAAGAAGATTTCGTAGAAAATAATATTTTTTTCGTAGGATTTTTCTAAAAAATTAACAGCGAAGTGTAAAAAACTTCGCTGTTTTTTTATGCGTAAAAGTAAATCTTCATCAGAATTTGTGTAATTCTTACAACAATATACTTGACTTAATAACTTATAAACGATATAATAATCGTCGATGTAACATCAATGACACAAAGTTATTGCAGAGACGACTTGTTGTACGTTGAATGTCAAATCGAAACATTATCTTGCAGTATAATTAAACAGGTGCTGCAAAATAATACATCTTTTCTGTAATGATTTTTTTGTAAAGAATACACAAAATTCAGCAAAAACGTGCGATCTTTTCAAATTCGTCTCGAAAAAATAAAGAATTTTCCTGACTGGCACGTAATTTGCAGTGTGTACAATGCAAGATATAAGTGCGTTATTGGATATGTAGGTTCGTAAAATCTCAACAGGTGCGTTAGGTGTTAAAGTTCAATGTTTACCCAATCGTGGGGTGGAAAAATCAACAATTTGGAGGTTTTATGAAAAAATTATTAGTTTTGGCGGCAATTATGTCCGCCATGTCGTGTTCGTTTGCAAGTGCAGCAACAAATACAAAATCAGTTTATGCTGAAGGTAGTACTTCTGAAGGTGACCCTTCCGGTTGGGTTTGGAGAGTTTTGATTCACGATGATATTACTCCTGGTGAAGCAGGTAGCAAATATGCTAATATGAATTTTTTAAACGAACATTATTATTATTCAATGAATAATGATGGATTTGATGGAGTAATAAGACCTAATCCATTACCTAATGGCTGGACTGGTGATGGGCCGGGCTGGATTTCAATCCCAAATGGTAATCCTACTGGTTTTGGAGACAATGGATTTTATGCGTATCGTACAACATTTACGTCTACAGTTAGCGGTGTAGTGAATGACTTTCGATTTAACGGCAACTTCTGGTCTGATGACCAAATTGTAGCAGTATTCATTAATGGAGTACAGTTGGATATTACCTCCTCTCCCGAAGGTGCTTTGAGCGACCCGAAATACAATGGATGGGCGAATAATGTTACAAATTATAATGCGAACAGTATTATTGGCGATGTAGCGATAATGTTAGACAGCAAAGAAGTAAATTACGTTGACATTATTTTACGTAATGACCACACCGCTGGTGGACTACAGACAAATGCAACTGGTTTGAATGGAGATTGGTTTTTTGATGTATCAAATGTAGAAATTGTTGAAACCACCCCCGAGCCGGCAACGCTTGCGATGCTCGGACTCGCGCTTTGCGGACTTCCGTTTGCAAGAAGATTTCGTAGAAAGTAGAAAATAGTCGCAAATTATCTTTGAATACTTTTCCTTTCAAGTAGAAAAGCGTAATTGTTTCACTACTTGAAAGGTTCATGTACGGCATGGATTGCTCTTCTTTTATTTCTTGTATTCGTACAACAAAATACTCGACGCCGCAGATAAACAATATGTGCCGTTGTCTTTGTTGTATAATTCTTTACCAAGAGTGAGCTGGTCGTAAGTAATAATTACGAAATTCCCCTGTTCGCCTGTTACCTTGGTCCCACTACTCGTAATATTTTTCCAGAACCTCGTCCCACGGTAACCGCACGAAAGCTTCGCGAACTTCCAAACTGTTCGGATGAAGCTGCGAATAACGGATTCCGAACCCACGCATTGTTGTCGAGGAACGCTTGTGTCCGTAAAGCTGCTCCGAAAGGCGGTAATGTTCCTGAAGCACTTTCCGCTGCTCGTCAATTGTCGGCGGCTCTGGAAGCGGTTGGTTGTTCATTAACGCAAAAACTTCGCGGAAAAGCCACGGATTACCGATTATTCCGCGAGCAAGTGCGATTCCGTCAACGCCGGATTCGTTCATCCGGTCAATGCAGGTTTGTGCGGTAAACAAATCGCCGCTACCTAAAACGGCAACGGTTTGTTTTTCACCGCTGGCATCTTTTTCGTTGCGTTTGTCTAGTTTTTCGACAACATGTTTTTTCACGCGGCTGATGAAATCCCAGTCGCTTTCTCCGGTGTAACGCTGTTTGACCGTTCTGCCGTGTACGGTAACGCCGGCAATACCGAGTTCAATTGAGCCGTCAAGGATTTCGAAGAACTTTTTCTCACTTTCCGGCGAATCGTCGTAACCTTTTCGCAGCTTTATTGTAAGCGGAATTCTATCAGGGAGCGACTTACGTACTTTTTCGACAATTTCAAGAGCGGTTTTCGGATCACTCATCATGTAACCGCCTCGTAATCTGCCGAGAACTTTTTTTACCGGACACGCGAAGTTCAGGTCGATTAGGTCGAATCCGCTTTCAATAAGTTTTTCAGCGGCCGGCACGAAAGTGTCGGCTTCGCAACCCATCAGTTGTGCTCCGCAAGGGTGGTCGTCTTCTTCGACTTGGAGATATAGTTTCGCTTTTCTACCACGAGAAACGGACACAACGAACTGGTCCAGCAGAACTTCACAGAGAGTGAACTCCGCTCCAAATAATCGGGCGATTCTCCGCATCGGTGCGTCCGAGTATCCGCTCAACGCAGCTTGAATCGCGGGAAACTTAATCGTGAGCGGACCAAATTTTAAAGGTGGAAAAAGCATGTTTTAGACTTTAGGATTCAGTTTTTAGACGTCAGAGCAAGTATAAAGCCAAATTTAAATTTGTCGATTATGTTTATCCGCTGACCCTAAATCAGCGTCTCCCATAACAAACTACCCGGTATACCTAAATTTACAATTTAAGCAAAGCGGCCCAGTAAAACATTCCGATTTTGACGATTTTTCCAGAAAATCGCGTTTTGGCTATTCAAGCGATTATTACTGGTCGATAATTCGAACACAGTTTGCCTTCTTCTTCTCATTGTTTACTGTTTTTGTTCACTTACCGTTTACCGAATATTAGTATTATATGCCACTAAGTTTAAACCAAGCTCTGAATACCGCAAGCATGGGCATGCACGCGGCAGAGTCGTCAATCAACGTCATTGGTAACAACCTTGCGAACGCGAATACAGTTGGGTTCAAGTCGAACCGGGCTGATTTTGCCGACATGTTTTACAGATCGTACTCATTCGGTACGGCCCCAAAAGCAACTAATGGAGGTACAAATCCGACGCAAATCGGACTTGGCGTAACACTTGCCGGGGTATCAACGAACTTTACGCAAGGTACCGTAAAGGACGGAATGACCCCTACCGATATGGCTATTGAAGGTGATGGCTTCTTTATCCTGCAACCAGACGCGTCGAAAAATGTTGACCGTTACTATTCGAGAAACGGTGTCATGAAGATCAACGGTAAAGGTGAGTTGATTAACACAAGCGGACTGTACGTGATGGGGTACGGTATAAATGACCGATTCGAAATTCAGACCGATAAACTTTCTAAAATTAATATTCCGCTCGGTGAAATGAAAATTGCCGAAGCTACCGAAAATGTTGTACTCGACGGAATATTAAACGCAACCGGTCAGGCAGCCACGCAGGGAACGGTTCTCGCTTCGACACCACTTACGGACTTGAGTTACACCAGTCCCGGTGCGACAATGCTTGACACCAGCATTTTACCACGACCAAGTGTTGAAATGCCATTAACAACTGCTACCGGTGTAGATGCCGGCGGCGCTGTGACTTCGGGAGATTATATTTACCGTTTCGTGTATGTTGACGCCGCTGGTGTTGAGTCCGATTACTCCGCGCCAATCGAAGTCACTGTCGGAGAAAATGAAAACGGTATCAAATTGGCCGACTTACCGGCAGCGAATCCGAATTATTCTTCGTTGCGGATATACAGAGCCGATGCGCCGAGCGATCCAGCTGACCCCGGTGTGTTTTATCGGGTAACCGATCTTCCTTTGGCAGATAATCCAACGGAATACACCGATTTGGTGTCAAGTTCGGCAATTGAAGACCCGGCAAATGTACTCGACCAATCACGTCTCACCGGAAACTACACGTATTACGTCACTTACACTGACGCCAATGGTAACGAAAGCCGTCCTTCATACCTGAGTAATGTTCAATCAGTAAGTGGCGGACAGATACAGCTTTCAAACATTCCGGTCATTGATCCGGCCAATAACCCGGACGGTTGGACAGGCCGAAACATTTACCGATGTGCCGCACAAGGGGAAACGTCATATTTTCTCGTCGGTTCGGTGAACAACATGGATCCAAAAGCGACGCTTGTGGATAAAACACCTGACACCGAGCTGGTTAATCATCAGCCTCTGAGCATGGCAGGACGTGGCGAAGTGCTGGCAAACTCGAACACAAAACTTGTCAACATCGGTCAGCATTACACAGACGGACGCTTTGTGCCGTTGTTCGAGCAAGGTACGCTTGAGTTTACGCCGGTAAAAGGCGAAGCAAATTTGAAAACGCAGTCACTTGAAATAACTGGCACCACTACAATTGGCAAATACTTGAATTTCGTGAGCGAGTCGTTTGGCTTGCGTTCTGCCGGCACTGACAATATTCCACCGGATCAGGGTGAAATCGGCAAGTTGGTAAACAACGGTTCGCCTGGTGCCACAATAATTGACGGTTCAATTGTTATTCTGGGAAACGCTGGCGGTAACAACGCTTTACGTATTGACGCCACTTCGTTCAAACTCACGACAGCCTCAGATGGTAAGAATATACTCGACATGCCGTTTACGCAACTTCAGGCGGCAGATGGCGAGAGTATTTCGATGAGCATGGAGGTTTACGACTCGCTCGGCGCTCCGGTAAACGTCAAAATGACAATGGTGTTACAAGAGAAAACTGATACCGAAACCATTTATCGTTGGTACGCGGATTCGGATGACAACCACCCACTTACAGGAAACGCGATTGGTCTCGGAACCGGCCTGATCAAGTTCGATTCGAATGGCGCGTTTGTCGATTCAACAAACACGACAATTACCGTGGAACGGACCGACGAAGCGAGCAAAAGTCCGATGTCGTTCACGTTTGACATGAACATGGCGACAGTGGCGGCACTGTCAACGACCAAGCCGGGAATGACAATGAAATCACAAGACGGAGCTGGTGCCGGCGTGTTGACAGAATTCGCAATTGCTGATGACGGCACGGTTTACGGCTCTTTTTCTAGCAATGTCACCCGTCCGCTCGGCCAGGTTTTACTTGCCACTTTTGTAAATAACGAAGGATTGATTAGAAAAGGAGACAACCTGTTTTCGGAAGGGCCAGACAGTGGAAATGCGAAAATACAGAAACCGGATTCAAGTACAGTTGGACGAATCCGTAACAATGCCATTGAACTTTCGAACACCGACATTGGCCAGGAATTGATCGACATGATTCTCGCGTCGACGATGTACCAAGCAAACACAAAAATAATTTCGACCACCAATGTAATGATGGATTCGTTATTGCGAGTAGTTGGCTAAAGTGGGATTTTATCTCTTTGTATTACATGTAGGCGACTTTATCCGAAAGTCACTTAAGTTTCGGAGAAACTGAACTACAAAAATACAAAACAACAGTAAAATTACTCTGACGATCAGTAGTTGGAATGATAAAACTATCACGACTAAATGGCAGCGAGTTCATACTCAATGCCGAATTGATAAAAACAATCGAAGTGTGTCCAGACACGCTTATAACACTCATAAGCTGTGAGACGCTAATGGTTTGCGAATCACTCGACGAAGTTGTACGTCGTGTAATCACGTACCACCAGGCAAAAAATTTGACACCGAAACAAAAGTACGCACCTTGTGAACTGTAAAATATCATGGATTTCGGAACAGTATTAGGCTTAAGTTTTACCACGGCACTATTGATTTTGTCGATTCTCCTTGCGCCGGGGGCGAAGTTGAGTGCGTTCGTCGACTATCCTTCTATCGTAATGGTGCTTTTTGGTTCGGCGTCAACAATATTGATCGCGTTTCCGTTCAAACAGATCATGAAGTTTGTCGGCGTAATCAAAAAAACTGTTTTTAATAAAGAAGTTGACGTAACCATTGTAATTGAACAGATTGTCGCACTCGCAGAATCGGCACGACGTGAAGGACTTTTGTCACTTGAGAACCACATGGAGGAAATCAACGACCCGTTCCTGAAGCTTGGTGTACGTATGGCAATTGACGGCATGGGTGCTGACATTGTCGAAAGTATCATGCGAACCGAGATTGATGCCGTTGCCGGACGACACGAAGGTGGTAAAGCGTTACTTGATGCTTATGCGAAATACTGTCCGGCGTTTGGTATGATCGGTACACTCGTAGGTTTGATTATCATGTTGGGTAACATGAACCCTGACACCATTGGTACCGGTATGGCGGTCGCGCTTTTGACTACACTTTACGGTGCTATAGCTGCAAACGCCGTGTTTTTGCCGCTTGGCGATAAACTTGCGTTTTACAGTGGTCGTGAACTTCTGCGTATGGAAATCACCGTTCGTGGCGTCATTGCAATTCAAGCTGGTGAAAACCCCCGTGTTATCAAGCAGAAACTTATGACCTTCGTGCCGCCCGCTGCAAGACCGGCGGAAGAAGAAGGAGCGTAACACCGCGTTTGTGAAGCAAAACTGATATGGAAAAAAAGTGTCCACCAGAAGGAGCACCCGAATGGGTATTAACGTACGGCGATATGATGTCGCTGCTTCTGAC
Source organism: Thermoguttaceae bacterium (assembly GCA_051660725.1). GTDB lineage: Bacteria > Planctomycetota > Planctomycetia > Pirellulales > Thermoguttaceae > JAVBSX01. The sequence continues at coordinate 4,803 of JBOFQC010000209.1, read as the reverse complement.
GTTTTTCATCATGCTCTATGCTATGAGTACTGTTGACAAACCAAAGCAGGATGTTATTGCGGACGCATTGCAGACACAGTTTGGATATTCGCAAACACAAGTTCCAGTGCCGGGCGTGCAGAATCCGGCAAACTCCAATAAACAGCGTTTGCAAGCAATTGGGCGGGCAAGACGCATGCAACTTATGCGCGGCGGTAATCCAGTGATATCACCACAAGGAGATTACGCCAAAGTGCGAACAGTGGTCTCGGCACGTGGTGACACCGTGCGTGGCGGAATCGTCTATTTCGATCTTGATTCGGACAGACTCACCGACGAAGCGAAAAATGATATCAGAACAATTGCAGACCAATTGCGTGGTTCTCCGAACAAGATTGAGATCAAGGGGCACACTTCTAATGAACAGGGGATTTACGCAAATGACCTTTACGACTTGGGTTATGTCCGAGCAAAAGCAGTCCGCGACGAGCTGATAAAACTCGGCGTTGACGGAAAATCAATACGTGTGACTACTGCCGGTCCTGACGAACCTGTATCTTCCGACATAAGAACGCCGGGGCGTACACCGCACCAGGCTAATGCGTATGCTGAGGTTTACCGTCTGCAAGAACTCACAAAAGAATTTGAAGGAGACAAACTTAAACGTGATGTCCGCGAATAGCATAAGCCCTAGAGCTATTCATGCCTGAACGGCATGAATAGCTCGGCGGCTAACGGTATTACGCAGCGACTTTATTCAAGCGTTTTTCAAGTTTCTCGATTCGATCACTGTTCACAATTGCTTCGACAATTGCGTCGGCAGCAGAAACAGCGTTTAGCGCACGCAAACCGGAAACCTGCGGGGCTTGGCCACGCTTGACAGCGTGAACGAAATCTTCCATTTCAAGCGAAAGTGCGTCAACAGCGTCCTGTTCTAGTTGCAGTGTCGAAAACTGATCCTGCATAAACGTCTTCGCAATTTCAACGGCCTCAAGATCGCTAATCATGTCGGGACCAAATTCACCGTCAGCGACACGTTGACTTGCTCTTAATATTTGAGTACGTCTGCTCGCAAAATCAATGTTTGCAGATAGATGTGCCGCCTGGATTCGCATTGTGCGTGATGCCGTTGCTTCAACTCGGCTGGCTCGAAGAACCGCTACGGTGCCATTCTCAAACGTAATTGCAGCTGTTGCAATGTCTTCTTTTCCAGACTGTTCTGGATTACCAATAACGTAAAAACCAGCAGCTTCAATTGAACGGATATCAGAAGGAACAACGGAAAGCACAAGATCAAGATCGTGTACCATCAGATCGTGCACGACACCAATGTCGGTACTTCTGAACGTATAACCACTTGTTCTTTCGGCAGTTATAATGGCACGATTACCTTTACGGATATATTCCAAAACAGGGGCAGCTGCCGACCATGCCGGGTTGAACTGTTCGACATGTCCGACTTGCAACACGACTTTTTGTTGTTTGGCAAGTTCCACAAGCGCTCTGGCGTCAGCAAACGAATAAGCCAACGGCTTTTCCATGAGCACATGTATTCCACGTGAGAGGAATTCCGCTCCCAACGCAAAATGGTGTTGCGTCGGTGCTGCGATTACTACAGCGTCCGCATAAGACGCAACCTCGTCAATTGATGTCAAGTATCGTACTCCGTGCTTGGCGGCAAGTGTGATGCCACGCTGCGGATCGGAATCCATGACGCCAGTGATTTTAACTTCCGGATGTTTCGACGCCTTTTCTGCGTGAAATGAACCGAGTCTGCCGGCACCAACTATTACGAGTTTAACTGTCATTTTATGAGGTGATAGGTGATAGGTGATAGGTGAACAGGGGACCTGCCGTCCAGGCAATATGCTTCGCGTGAAGTGGATCGCCTCCCGTTGGTCGGCTGTTATAAATGGTGAGCAGGTGCGAGGTGATAAGTGAAGAAACCTATTCTTCAAGTAACATTCGGACGCACTCAGCGTTTAAGTGGTGGCCGCTGAAATGGCCGTAAAATTCTCCAATAAAATCACATTGGGCGAGTGCGAAATCTCCGACCATGTCGAGAACTTTATGTCGGGCACACTCATCGTTGTAAATCATTTGGTTTCCAATTGGTCCCGATTCGCCAAACACGAGTAAGTCTTTTGCTGTGACACGTTTACATATACCTTGCGCCAACAGTGCGTCCGCTTCCTGTTTGGTAAGGAATGTTCTTGCTCGCATTATGTTTCGCTTGAAATCTTCCGTTGAAGATTCGAATCTGTAATTCTGCGAGCCAATTGCTGACCGTGTGCCGTAATTCAAATGGTATCGAAAAACAGCTGAGTTTGTTTTACTCGGCGTGATATCAATGTACGTTTTGTCATCTCCGATTCGCATCGGCTCTTTGACAATAACGGTTTTGCGAAACTCAGATTGCTCAACCATGCAGAGTTTTTCCAAAGCAGCAACAAACGGAGCAGCGGACCCGTCCATTCCTGGCATTTCAGGACGATTCACGCGGATTTCGCAGTTGTCGATCCGCAATCCGGAAAGTGCGGCCATGAGGTGCTCGACCATATCGACGCGGACATTTCCAATGGAAAGCGATGTTTGACGAGGTTTATCTTCTCGATACTCAACCGTAGCCGGGATTTTAGGTTGCCCAACAAGATCAGTACGGACGAAATATATCCCACTGTTTGGTTCGGCTGGATGAAACTCCACACGAATATCTTCGCCGGTCCAGAAACCGAATCCTTCGATCACTGTGACACCGGCAATCGTTCGTTGCAAACGTGGAGTTTTGTATACTTCCGTTTTTCTGCGCCCCTCCAATTTCGAGATATCCGAAGTAAGGGCCACGAATTCACGCAAATTCGGTTCGGGCTGAGCAAACGGACTAATACTGAAATGTGGACCTGTAATCGTACTCCGCCGATTCAGTCCGCTACTTGCGTTTAAGGATTCCATTCCAATAAATACGTATAATAATAGCTGATTAAAATGTCAAAACGCAGGATATGACAAGAAACAGGTCCGAAGGTGAACAGGTTATGCGAAACATGCAACCAGCTCACCTGTAACTTTTCATCTTTCATGCTCTTCTAACGGAAACATTCTTGTCTTATTACGTTCTTTCTGAACATCAAATTTGGCAAACGCAGCAGCCACTAATTTCTTGGTGGGGCGCCACCTGGTGTTGCTGTTCGCGGTTGAACTCCAGCTGGACTGCCAGGACGTGGAGCACCCGGACTTGCCACATTAGTAATGTTTTTATCTGCGTCGTTAAGAAAAGTTCTCTTTCCTTGCGCGTCAATTTGACAAACCACTGGTGTCGAAGCGGAGGCAAAACGTTTGTTCAACTGGTTAATAACGATGTTTGTGATGTCGGCTTTTGGACTCGACCAAATAATCGGCTTGGACATTTCGGCCACTGCAGTATTCAAGTCATCCGGATTACTTTCAATCGTCTGATTCTGAATAATCACGAGGAACGCAAGAGCAACTGCGACTCTTTCAATTTCCTCTTTGGCGGTCAGATACGCATTATACTCAGCCTTGAGTACTTTCAATTGCAAAGCCCGCATTTGTTTTTTGATTTCGACTTCTGCGTCAACTTGTTCTTTTGCAAGTTTATCATTAGCTTCAATGAACTCGGCAGTACCAGGCTTGTAAGCAAGTAGGATTGCTTTTCGTTTTTCTTCGAGTTCTTTTCCAATTCTATTTACTTCCATTTTCAAATTATTCTCTTCATTTTCGAAGTTTTTCGCATCAGCGGCAAGAATCGGATGGGCACTCATGACCGCAGCGATGTCGATTACTCCGACCTTCAATGCTTGCGGCGGCTGGTTTGCCGGGGGAGCACCACCACCTGCGGCAGCACCTGGATTGGCGCCTTGACCAAATGAGTAAGAGCTAAGCGTCCCTGCAAGTAAAAAAGCGATGAAAAATACGATCCCTCGATTTTCTTTCACGTTTAAATCTCCTTAATGTTTTTGGGCCGCTCTTCGGTTGTTCTACTTGATTAACCCGTTTGGCTTAAGAGCCGTCCCTGTTTAGTTTCAAATTATTTTACAGTACTCTGCTACTGATCATCAGCTAAAATTTACGTGAAAATTTTTTCATCCCTGTTAGCCCGACGGTCAGTAGTTTATTGATCGCAACCACCTTTTTTATAAGGTCGCAGAATCAAGACGGCGTATTCTGCGCTATTTGACGAAATAGGTAAATAGCAATTTTCAAGATAAATAGGAAATTTTTAGTTTTTTTATTTTTTTTTCGTGCCGCAGAACCCACCGTTTAGTTTAATATTCTGAGCATTTACAAAAGACGCTGCATCCGAAACAAGAAAAAGAGCCGCAGCGGCAACGTCTTCCGGCGTTCCCCAACGGTTAAGGAGCGATTCGGCAATGCCACGACTACGAAATTTTTCCGAGGCGGTTTTACCCCAATTCGTTTCAATCCAACCTGGCGAAATGCAATTTACCCGCACTTCCGGCGCAAGCGAATGAGCCAACGATTTCGTAAAACTGATGACCGCACCTTTTGCAATTGAATACAGTTCGGCGGTTTCTCCTTCCATTCCCCGTTCAGTGCCGTCCCAACCGAAGAATAATATAGAACCTTTTCCACGCTCTTTCATTAGATTTCCGATCTGCTTCGACATCCGAACAGCCGCCACAAGATCAACGTTAAGAAGGATTTCCAATTTTTCATCGAAATCGAGAGTCCGAACCGATTCGCTCATCAAATCGACTCCAGCCGCGTTTACCCAAATGTCGATCTCAGGATACATCGAAAGCACACCCTGCACAAACTCATCCTGTTTACGATGCGTTGCCA